>JAVXWK010001030.1:0-8967 GCA_032230575.1 Pseudonocardiales bacterium
TACGCGATCACCGCGTCCAGCAACGGTTCGATGCCCCGGTTCCGGTACGCCGAGCCGCACAGCACCACGGTTGCAGCGCCGCTTCTCGTGAGGTCTCTTAGCGCAGCACGCAATGTGTCATCGGACAAACCTCCATCGAAGAACTCCTCCAACGCCTCCGGATGCAGCTCGGCCACGGCCTCTTCCAGCATCCGGCGCCGCCGTTGTGCCTCTGCCAGCAGCGTTTCCGGCACAGGACCCTCGACCAACGACGGTTCCCAGGTCAGCGCCCGCATCGTCACCAGATCGACGACACCGATGAACCCGTCCTCGGCCCCGATCGGCAGCTGCACGACGAGCGGAACCGTGCGCAAACGCGTTCGGATCGAGGTGACGGCCTTGTCGAGATCCGCACCCGCCCGATCGAGCTTGTTGACGAACGCGATCCGCGGCACACCGTGCCGATCCGCCTGCCGCCAAACGGATTCGCTCTGCGGCTCGACACCGGCCACGCCGTCGAACACCGCGACAGCCCCGTCCAGCACGCGCAAGGACCGCTCGACCTCGTCGGAGAAGTCGACGTGCCCAGGCGTGTCGATGAGGTTGACGCGATGCCCGTCCCACGTGCAGCTGACGGCCGCGGCGAAGATCGTGATGCCGCGATCGCGCTCCTGCGGGTCGAAGTCGGTGACGGTGGTGCCGTCGTGCACCTCGCCGCGCTTGTAGGTGGTGCCCGTGGCGAACAGGACGCGTTCGGTGAGCGTGGTCTTGCCCGCGTCGACGTGGGCGAGGATGCCGAGGTTGCGGACAGCGTTCAACGTGGTCGTGCGCATGGCTCAGTGCCTTTTCGAGGTGTGAAAGGAACTACGAGGTCAGCGCGATGAACCGACGAACGGCAAGGCGTTCGTCAGACACTCCGGTGCCCGGCGCGCAGCGAGCAGCCGGGGTGCGGAGACACGAGGATCACGTCGAAACGCGACGGGAGGACAGCAACGGCGGTACGCACGGCTGGTCCCCTCTCTCGTCGCTCAGTGATGTTGATCGTGGAGTGTAGACATAGGAACACTCGTACGACAGCGGTTTTAGCGACTCAGGAGCGCCTGGAGCTTTCCCGCGACCGTTGCAACAACAGACCACGGCTCGTTGTTCCCCAAGAGCTCGCGCAGCTCACGGACCGCGTCCACCTCCAGCTGATCGCGGAACACCTCGCCCAGCGCCAACGAGAGCTTCGGATTCATGACGTCCTGGACGGCCCACTGCCGCAGGACGTGCCCCGGCAGCAGGTCCGCGAGCCGGTGGTAGAAGTCGACCCGCTTCAGCGGATGCCGCACTCCCTCGTGGATGGCCGCGTCACGCGCCCACCACTCGACGACCTTCTCCACTTCCTCCCGCGACTCCCACTGCCTCGGCACGCTCCGTTCACGCGCCTTGGTCAGCTGGCGTTGCACGGCCGGCTGGTAGACCCCGCGCGCCCTGAAGTTCGTCAGGTGCACCCGAGGCACGACCATCTGGGACAACGGTCCGGGACTGCCGCGGTGGCGGCCGACCACCACGAGATCCTGCCCGCCGTCGCTCCACCGGGGTGGCAGCACCCACAGTTCCGTTCCCGGCGAGAGGTTCTCCAGATCGGTGGCGGCCACGTTCGCGACCACGCACCAGCCCAGGGGTTCGTCCATCGTCACAGTCTGACCAGGAACCGCGCCCGGACGCTCGTCGTTTTACCGGCATGCGTCTGCGTTTGCTCGGTGACTCCATCGCCGCTGGCGTCGGCAGCACTCGTCGCGAGGACACTCTCGGGCCGCTGCTCGCCGCACGCCTCCGCGCGGCAGGCCATCACGTCGATCTCAAGGTGCACGCCGTGCCCGGCGCTCGCTCGGCCGATCTGAAAGCGCAGGTCCGCGCTGCGATCGCGAGCGGCGTGGACCTCGCCGTCATCGTGATCGGGGCGAACGACCTGACCAGGTTCGTCCCCGCACACATCGGCGCACAGCAGCTGCACGACGCCGTCGCGGACCTCCGCCAGGCAGGCGCGGCAGTTGTCGTCAGCACCGCGCCCGATCTCAGCGTCGTCGCACACGTACCGCCTGCGTTGCGTGACGTCGTGTCGGCTGTGAGCCGGGACTACGCCCAGGCACAGCTCCAGGCCGTCATCCGCGCGGGTGGCGTGGTCGCTCACGTCGAACGCGCGGTCTCGGCACGGTTCGCCGCGGATCCGAAGCTGTTCGCCGCTGATCGCTTCCACCCGTCCGGCGCCGGCTACCGCGTCATCGCCGAAGCGCTCGCACCCGCCGTCGAAGCGGTTCTTCAGACCTGAGCGAGTGCGATCACGGGCCGGGCGAGGCGCTCCCACCCCACGGCCCAACGCAGGCCGCCCGACCCGAGCGATCGCGATTACAGGCCGAGCGAGGCCCTCCCACCCCACGACCCAACACGATCCGCCCAGCCCAAGCGATTGCGATCACGGGCCGCACGTCGTACTGTCCGCACTAAGTTCAAGCATTGAACGAATGAGGTGGATGATGAGCGCGCCCACTCCGGCGGACAAGTTCTCCTTCGGTCTGTGGACCGTGGGCTGGCAGGGCCGCGACCCGTTCGGCGAGGCCACGCGACCCGAGCTGGACGTCGTCGAAGCAGTTCGACGACTGGCCGAGCTGGGCGCGTACGGGCTGTCGTTCCACGACGACGACCTGTTCGGGTTCGCGGCGACCGAGCGCGAGAAGCAGATCGGCAGGCTTCAGGGAGCGCTCGAGGAGACCGGGCTCGTCATCCCGATGGTCACGACGAACCTGTTCAGCCATCCCGTGTTCAAGGACGGCGGCTTCACCAGCAACGACCGCGGCGTGCGGCGGTTCGCGCTGAGGAAGGTGCTGCGCAACATCGAGCTGGCGGCCGAGCTGGGCGCGCAGACGTACGTGCTGTGGGGCGGGCGTGAGGGTTCGGAGTACGACACGGCCAAGGACGTGCGGGCCGCGCTCGACCGGTACCGCGAGGCCATGAACCTGCTGACCCAGTTCGTCACGGACCGCGGCTACGACCTGCGGTTCGCGATCGAGCCGAAGCCGAACGAGCCGCGCGGCGACATCCTGCTGCCGACCGTCGGGCACGCGCTGGCGTTCATCACGACGCTGGACAAGCCCGAGCTGGTCGGCCTCAACCCCGAGGTCGGGCACGAGCAGATGGCGGGCCTGAACTTCGTGCACGGCATCGCGCAGGCGTTGTGGCACGGCAAGCTCTTCCACATCGACCTCAACGGCCAGCGCAGCATCAAGTACGACCAGGACCTGGTGTTCGGGCACGGCGACCTGATGAACGCGTTCGCGCTGGTCGACCTGCTCGAAGGCGCCGGGTACGACGGGCCGCGGCACTTCGACTACAAGCCGTCGCGCACCGAGGACATCACGGGCGTCTGGGACTCGGCCAAGGCCAACATGCGCACCTATCTGCTGCTGAAGGACCGTGCCGCTGCTTTCCGCGCGGACCCCGAGGTGCAGGAAGCGCTCGCCATCGCCGGTGTCGCCGAGCTGAGCCAGCCGACGCTCAACCCCGGCGAGTCCTACGACGACCTGGTGAAGGACGACGGCTTCGATCCGGACGCGACCGGTGAGCGCGGCTACGGGTTCGTGCGGCTCAACCAGCTCGCGCTCGAGCACCTCGCCGGGGCGCGCTGACATGACGCTCGTCGCGGGCGTCGACTCCTCGACGCAGTCGTGCAAGGTCGTAGTGCGTGAGGCGGAGACCGGCAGGCTCGTCCGGGAGGGCCGCGCGGCGCACCCGGACGGCACGTCGGTCCATCCTTCGCACTGGTGGACGGCGCTGCGGTCGGCCGTTGACCAGGCCGGCGGGCTCGACGACGTCGCCGCGGTGAGCGTCGCCGGGCAGCAGCACGGCATGGTGTGCCTCGACGAGGACGGCGATGTTGTGCGGGATGCGTTGCTGTGGAACGACACGAGGTCCGCGGCCGCCGCCGCGGACCTCACCGCCGAGCTGGGTGCCGAGCAGTGGGCGCAGCGGATCGGACTGGTGCCGGTCGCGTCGTTCACGATCACCAAGCTGCGCTGGCTCGCCCAGCACGAACCGGCCAACGCCAAGCGCACCGCCGCCGTCTGCCTGCCGCACGACTGGCTGACGTGGCGGCTGCGCGGCTCCCAGGACCTGGCCGACCTCGTCACCGACCGCTCGGACGCCTCCGGCACCGGGTACTTCGACTCGGTTGCGAACGAGTACGTCCCTGACCTGCTCGAACGCGCTTTGGGCCGCGCTGATGTCGTATTGCCGCGCGTGCTCGGCCCCACCGAGTCGATCGACGGGTTCGGGCCGGGTGCCGGCGACAACGCGGCGGCGATCCTCGGTGTCGGCGCGGGCACGGAAGTGCTGGTGTCGCTGGGAACGTCCGGAGTCGTGACGGCTGTCAGCGACAAGCGGGCAGCGGACGCCTCCGGCATCGTCGCGGGATTCGCCGACGCCACCGGCCGCTACCTGCCGCTGGCGTGCACGCTCAACGCCGCCCGCGTGCTGGACGCGACCGCCCGCATGCTGGGCGTCGATCTTGCCCGGCTGAGTGATCTCGCGCTGTCCGCACCGGCCGGCGCGGAAGGCCTCGTGCTGGTGCCGTACCTGGAAGGCGAACGAACCCCGAACCTCCCGGACGCCACCGGTGCCCTGCACGGCCTGACGCTCACCAACGCGACGCCGGCCAACATCGCGCGTGCGGCAGTGGAAGGCATGCTCTGCGGGCTCGCCGTGGGCCTCGACGCACTCGCCGAACAGGGCGCGGACGTCACGGGCGTGCGACTCGTGGGTGGCGCGGCGGTCTCTCCTGCCGTGCGGGAGATCGCGCCGATGGTGTTCGGTGTGCCCGTGACAGTGCCCGCGCCAGGTGAGTACGTGGCCGATGGCGCGGCTCGTCAGGCGGCATGGACGCTCACGCGCGGGACGACGCCGCCCGAGTGGACGGGATCGGAGAGCAAGCGGTACGAGCCGGCCGCGGCACCGGACATCCGCGCGCGATACGGCGACGCGGCGCAGAAGTATCTGAGCCGGTGAACCCCGGAGACCACGGCTCGCGATACTTGAGCCGATGACCACCGTCGACCACCTGCGTCAGGTTCGCCTCGGCAACCTGCGCACCGTCCTGCTCGCCCTCGTCGACAAGCCGGGCTCGCGGGCCGACCTCGCCGCCCGCACCGGCTTGACCAAAGCGACGCTCTCGAACCTCACCGAACCGTTGCTGGCCAACGGAATCCTCATCGAGGACGCTGCCACGCTCGCCGGCATGGGCAGGCCGTCCAAGCCGTTGCGCTTCCACCCCGACGGCCCGGTCGCGGTCGGCGCGGAGATCAACGTCAGCCACCTCGCCGTCGAGACCATCGGCCTGGACGGTGAGACGATCTGCCGCCGCCTCGTGCCCACCGACATCCGCGGCAGCACGGCCGCCGAGGTCCTCGACCGGGTCGCCGAGCTGATCCGCGAGATCACGCCGCCGCGGCCCGTGCTCGGTGTCGGCCTCGCGGTGCCGGGCGTGGTGCACGACGGCGTGCTCGTGCGAGCTCCCAACCTGCCGAAACTCGTCGGCGAACCCCTGGCCGACGACCTCGGCCGACGCCTGGACCTCGACGTCGAGCTGGACAACGAGGCCAACCTCGCCGCCCTCGCCCACCTCTGGCCGCGGCACCTCGCGGGTGAGGACTTCGTGCACGTCTCCGCGGACGTCGGCATCGGCGCGGGCGTGGTGCTGGGCGGCGAGGTCTACCGCGGCGCCAGCGGTTTCGCCGGCGAGCTCGGACACGTCGTGATCGAACGCGACGGCGTGCGCTGCACGTGCGGCAGCCGAGGCTGCGTCGAGCGCTATGCAGGTCTCGACGTCATCCTCAAGCAAGCCGGCCGCCGACGGCTCGACTCCCTCGCCAAGGCGCTCGAGGCAGGCGATCCCAAGGCGCTCAAGGCAGTCGGAGCCGCTGGAGAAGCGCTCGGAGTCGGCCTGGCCACCCTGATGAACCTCTTCGACGTCCCCACGGTGGTGCTCGGCGGCAGCTATGCCGTGCTGCACGAGCACCTCAGCGCCGCGGCTCAGTCCGAAATGGACACCAGGGTGCTCGCGGGCGGCGAACGGCACATCCGGCTCGTCGCCTCACCGCTCGGCGAGTTCGCGGTGGTGCGCGGTGCGGCCGGTCTCATCACTCGGCGCGCGGTGCAGCAGCCCGAGCGCCTCTTCGCATAGCCAGGCCACCCAGCACGGCCGCGACGACGCCCACCACCAGCGAGACGTACCCGCCGACGATGCCGTAGCCGGTGCCGGGCCCGCCCTTCGCCATCAGCACGACGAACGCGCCCACAGCCGCCCCGGCCACGCCGCTCGCCACTGCCACCACACCGCTCCTGCGCCGCTTGAGCGCCAGCAAGCCGTGCACGACACCGAAAAGCCCGAGGGCGGCGCCGACCAGGGACCAGGCGCGCCCCGCCGTCAACCCGTACACGACATCTGCGGCAATCACGGAAACAGACATGCCAAGAGGATGTCCAGCGGACCCGCCCGAGGTCATCGTGCGAGCGCAGACATCCCCTACCGCAAGGGCAGTAGGCCCGATCTACCGCGGGCGCCATGGGCCCCGCCTCCAGGTCGCCGTCCCCGCACAGTCCTGGTCTACTGCGGGCGCAGTAGCCGCGGAGTCATCCCAGCGCACGATCTACCAGCGCGAACACGGCGTTAAGGTGCACACATGAGCAAGCGCCGGCTGGACTGGGTGATCGCCGCCGGGGTGGCGGCGAGCCTGGTCGTGGCCGGACACGGAGCATCCCCGCTCGGCTATGTACTCCTGGCCGCGAGCGGACTCGCGCTGGTGGCCCGCAGGCGTGCCCCGATCGCCGTCCTCGCCGCGACCGGCCTCACCGCGCTGGGCTACCAGGCACTCGGCGTCGACGTCCCGGTGATCGCCTTCCTGTTCGCCGTGTACTCGACGATGCGGGCAGGCCACCGCGTCGTCACCGTCGCCGGATCCGTGCTGATGCTCGCCGCACTCCCCCTCGCCGCGCTCATCTCGCCACGCGACCTGACGACGTACGAGGCGTTCGCGCAGACCCGCGACGTCCTCCAGATCGCCTGGCTGATCGCCGCCGCAGCCGCGGGCGAAGCGCTCAGACAAGCCGAACGGCGCGCCGACGAGGCCGAGCGCACCCGAGAGGAGACCGCGCTGAGGCGCGCCAACGAGGAACGCCTGCACATCGCGCGAGAGCTGCACGACTCCCTCACCCACCAGATCTCGGTGATCAAGCTGCAGGCCGAGGTCGCGGTCCACCTGGCACAGAAGCGCGGCGAAGAGGTACCCGAACCGCTGCTGGCGATCCGCGACGCCGGGCGAGAAGCCGCCAGGGAGCTCCGAGCGACCCTCGAAGCGCTTCGAGATGACGACAAGAACCCTCCGCACGGCATTGACGACGTCCCGGACCTCGTTCAGCGAGCCAGGTCCACCGGCCTGGACGCGCAGCTGACCATCGAAGGCGAGCGCAACGACGTGCCGGCCGCCGTCGAGCGCACCGCGTACCGGATCGTGCAGGAGTCGCTCACCAACATCGCCCGCCACGCCGCCGCCGCGACGGCCGAGATCCGCATCGACTACCGGCCGGACGCCCTCGTCATCCGAGTCGACGACGACGGCAAGGCAAATCCCGGCACGACAACGAATCCAGGCGTCGGGCTGCTCGGCATGCGCGAACGAGTCACAGCTCTCGGCGGCACACTCGCGGCCGCGCCTCGCACTGACGGCGGCTTCTCGGTCCAGGCCGAACTCCCGGTGGTACAACCGTGATCCGCGTCCTGCTGGTCGACGACCAGCCGCTCATCCGCAGCGGTTTCCGCGCGTTGCTCGACGCCGAGGACGACATCGAGGTCGTCGCCGAGGCCGCGGACGGCTTGCAGGGCCTCGAACTCGCCCAGCGACACCGGCCGGACATCGCCCTGGTCGACATCCAGATGCCCACCCTGGACGGCATCGAGGCGACCAGGCGCATCGCCGCGGACCCGGACCTCGCCAACACCCACGTGGTGATCCTGACCAACTACGGCCTCGACGAGTACGTGTTCAACGCGCTGAAGGCAGGCGCGGCAGGGTTTCTCGTCAAGGACATCCTGCCGGAGGACTTCCTGCACGCCATCCGCGTCGCCGCACGAGGTGACGCACTGCTCGCCCCGTCGATCACCCGCAAGCTCATCGACCGGTACGTGAGCCGCCCGCTGCACCCGAACGGCGATCTCCCGCAGCTCACCAACCGCGAGCGCGAGGCCGTGGTCCTGGTCGCGCAAGGCCTGTCGAACGACGAGATCGCCGCCCGCATGGTGATCAGCCCGCTCACCGCCAAGACCCACGTCAACCGCGCCATGATGAAGCTGCACGCCCGCGACCGCGCCCAGCTCGTGGTGCTCGCCTACGAGACCGGCCTGGTCGTCCCGCACAGCTCCTGATCACCGCCACGCAGATAGGTCGCCCGTTCCGCCGCGGTCAGATCGCGACCGGTCTCGGCACAGATCCGCCGCTCCGCGTCCGAAGAGGACAGCGACCATCGGATGATCCGCGCGTCGTTCGCACCCGACAACAGCTCGTCGTCCCCGCTGAACGCGACCGCCTGAACCGGTCCGGTGTGCCCCGAAAGCGTTGTGCCGGTACGCGTTCCGAGATCCCACATGATCACCGAGTGATCCTCTCCCCCGGACGCGAGCATTCCACCGTCGGAGCTGAAGGCGAGCGTCACGACAGGCGCCGAATGCCCGGTCAGCGTTATCAGCTCCGCACCGGTCGCGACCTCCCACACCTTGATCGTCCGGTTGGCGCCCGCCGTGGCGAACCTCCTGCCGTCCGGGCTGATCGCCACGTCGCGGACGTCGCCCTGGCCGGTGCTGACACGTCGTTCCAGCTTGTCGGCGGCGACGTTCCACAGCATCGCGCCGCCCGCCGGATCGGTCGAGATCAGCAGCCTGCCGTCCGGCGTGAACTCCAG
>JAVXWK010001031.1:0-7917 GCA_032230575.1 Pseudonocardiales bacterium
CTCGTTGATGTCCGCGCGGGTGTCGAGCGTGCCGGACGCCGCGTTGTAGGAGTTCTGCAGGTTGCCCAACGCCAGCGGGGCGACGTCGAGCGTCTCGGCCAGCGCCGCCCGCTGGTTCACCAGCACCTGCGTGATCGAGGCGAGCTTGTCCACA
Organism: Pseudonocardiales bacterium; assembly: GCA_032230575.1. Taxonomy (GTDB): domain Bacteria; phylum Actinomycetota; class Actinomycetes; order Mycobacteriales; family Pseudonocardiaceae; genus Lentzea. The sequence goes on from JAVXWK010001031.1 coordinate 155, forward strand.
TTGGACTTGAGCACCTCGCGGTTGTCCTTGATGAAGCCCTGCACCTGCTGCAGAGCCGTCGCCAGCTCGTTCAACGCGGCACCGAGGTCACCGCGTTCGTCGGCCAGCAGCTTCGTGACGTCGGCGAGCTGCTTGTTGAAGTCGCGCACCTGGCTGTCGTTCGCGGCCAGCATCGCGGTGAACTTCTGCAGGTTGTCGACGGTCGCGAAGAGGTCCTCCTTGGACCCCGACAGCGTCCGCGTGGCCTGGCCGAGGTTCTTCAACGTGTCGTTGAGCGCCTGGCCGTTGCCTTCCAGGTTCTTCGCCGCCGAGTTCAGCAGGTCCGCCAGTGCGCCATCGGCGTTCGCACCGTTGGGCCCCAACGCGGTCGTGAGCTTGTCCAGCGACTGGTAGAGCTCGTCCAGCTCGACCGGCGTGGCGGTGCGCTCGCGCGGGATCACGGCGTTGTCGCCCATCGTCGGCCCACCGGTGTAGGCGGGCGCGAGCTGCACATACCGGTCGCTGACCACGCTCGGCGAGACCACGATGGCCTGCGCGTTCTGCGGGATCCGCACGTCGCGGTCGACCGTGAAGACGACCTTGACCGTCTTGCCCTCTGGCGTGACCTCGTCGATCGTGCCGACCTTCACGCCGAGCACCCGCACGTCACCGCCGGGGTAGACGCCGACGGCCGCGGCGAAGTGCGCGGTCACCTTGCGCTCGTTCATGCCGGAGAAGATCCACCACAGCGCCGCGGTCGCGACGAGCGCGAGCACGCACGCCATCGCGATGCCGCGCCCCAGTTTCGAGTTCGCTGCCGTTGTCATCGCTGCACCCCCGGTGGCAGGCAGCCTTCCTCGTTGAACCCGACGACGCCGAGGTTCACCGAGGGCGGCAGCAGACCGCAGATGTAGGTGTCGAACCAGCGCCCGTTGCCCAGGGTGTTCGCGAACACCCGGTAGAACGGCGCCAGCAACGTGAGGCTGCGGTCGAGGTTGTCCTGGTTGCGCTGCAGGATCGTGGTGACCTTGCCGAGCTGCTCCAGGGCGGGCTTGAGCTGGTTCTGGTTGTCCTGCACCAGACCGCTGAGCTCACGGGCCAGGTCGCGCGTTCCGGTCAGCAGCGCGCTGATCGCCTCGCGCCGCTTGCGGATCTCGCCGAGCAGCAGGTTGCCGTCGGAGAGGAGCTTCTCGAACTCCTCGTTGCGGTCGGCCAGCGTCTTGGTCAGCTTCCTGGTGTTGTCCAGGAGCTTGGCCAGCTGCTCGTCCCGCGACGAGATCGTCTTCGAGAGCGCGGACAGGCCGTCCAGCGCGCCCCGCACGTGCTCCGGCGAGTTCTTGAAGGTGTCGGACAGGACCGTGAAGCTGTCCGCGAGCTGCTTGGTGTCGATCTGGCCGACGGTCGTCGCGAGCCCGTTGAACGCCTCGTTCACGTCGTACGGCGCGAGCGTGCGTTCCTTCGGGATCGGGTCGCCGGGCGAGAGCGGCTGCTGGCCCTGCGGGTCGAGAGCCAGGAACTTCTGGCCCAGCAACGTCTTGATGCGGATCATCGCGGTCGTCCGGTCGCCCACCCAGGCGTCCTTGACCTTGAACGTCACCCGCACCCGGTCGCCGTTGAGCTTGACCTTGGTGACCTTGCCGACCTTCACCCCGGCGACGCGGACCTCGTTGCCCGGCACCAGCCCCGCCGCCTCGCTGAAGTCAGCGGCGTAGCTCGTGCCACCGCCGACGATCGGCAGGTCGTCGGAGTAGAACGCGGCCAGCAACAGCAGGACGATCAGTGTCAGGCTGATCGCGCCGGTCCTGATCGGGTTGCTCGTCTTCATCGGCGGCACCTCTGTTGTGTCACCGGCAACGCCGTGATCGGGATCGGGTTGGAGATGACCGGCGGGACGGCGACCTTGCCGCTCGCCTCGCACAGGTAGAAGTTGAACCACGAGCCGTAGGTCGCGGTGCGCGTGATCGTCTCCAGCTTGTTCGGCAGCTTCTGCAGGAACCCGTCGACGATCTGCTCGTTGTCCGCCAGGTTCTTCGAGACCAGGCCGAGCTGCGCGATGTCGTTCTTCAACGGCTCGCGGCCCTGCTCCAGCAGCCCGGCGGTCGCGTTCGTCAGGTCGCCGAGCGCGGTGATCGCGTCACCGATCGGCTGGCGGTCCTGCGCGAGGCCGGACACCAGCTGCTGCAACGTGATCACGAGGCTGTTGAAGTCCTCGTCGCGGGAGTTCACGGTGTCGAGCGCGGTGTTGAGGTTGTCGACGACCTCGCCGATCACCTTGTCCTTGCCCGCCAGCGTGCTGGTCAGCGACGCCGTGTGCTGCAGCAGGCTGTCGATCGTGCCGCCTTCTCCCTGCAGCACCTGGATGATCTCGAACGACAGCTTGTTCACGTCTTCCGGCGACAGCGCCTGGAAGAGCGGCTTGAAGCCGTTGAACAACACCGTCAGGTCGAGCGCGGCCTTGGTGCGGTCCAACGGGATCGTGCCACCCTCCGGCAGCACCGCCTTGGTGTCACCGGTGCCGGACTCGAGCGCGATGTACCGCTGTCCCACCAGGTTGCGGTACTTGATCGTCGCGGTGACCGACCCCGGCAGCTTGCGGTCGCCGTCGATCGAGAAGTCGACCTCGGCGGTCTTGCGGTCGACGACCTTGATCTCGTCGACCTGCCCGACGCGCACACCGGCGATGCGGATGTCGTCACCCTCGTTCAACGCCGTGACGTCGGTGAAGCGCGCCTTGTAGTCCGTGGCACCGGCCAGGTTCACGTTGGCGATGGTCACCGCGAGCAGCGTCGTGGCGAGGATCGTGACCACCGCGAAGGTGATCAGCTTGAGCAGCGGGGCGAGCACACCCTTCACTTGACCGTCACCTCCGTGCCGCGCACGAGCGGTCCGAGCAGCAGGCTCGACCAGCTGGGCATGTCACGCGGATCCATGCCGAGCTGCGGCCCGTAGAGCGCCGCGATCAACCGGGCTTCCTCCGGGGAGTTGGCGAGTCGCAGCACGTCAGCGGACTGCGGCACCGTCACGTTGCCCGCGTTGGCAGGCGGCAGGATCCCGTCGTTGGCCACACGGGCGGGCGGCGGCGCGGTCGAGCCGTCGTTCACCGGCCCCTCCGGCGGGTACTGCGGGAACGGGTCCGGCCGCGGCACGAGGTCGTAGCAGCGGGGTCCGCGCTTGTCCTTGTACTCGGGCTCGTCGAGGTTCGGCTTGTACTTGCCGCGGTTCTGCGTGATCTCCAGCGTGATGTGCAGGCCCGGCTCGTTGGTGCCCTCGCCGAACGCCTTGCTGATCACCGGCTCGAACTCCGCGAGCCCCTTGAGCAGGCACGGGTACTCGGGCGCGTACTTGGCGAGCAGCTCCAGCGTCGGCCTGCTGGTGTCCGCGAGCGCGATGAGGTTGTTCTTGTTGACCGTGACGAAGCTCGTGAGGTCCTGCGACGTCGTGGTGAGCGACCCGTAGAGCGCCAGCAGGTTGTCCCGCTGCTCCACGACCGTCTTGGTCGTCGTGGTCATGTCGTTGAGCGCCTGCAACAGATCCGGCGCCGCGTCCGCGTAGACGTTGCTGACGTCCGCGAGCTTGGAGATGTTCTCCTTCAACGCGGGCAGCTGCGGGTTGAGCTCACCGAGATACTGGTCCAGCGACACCAACGTCTCGCCGAGCGGCTTGCCCCGCCCGTCCAGCGCCTGCGACAGCGCCGTCAACGTGGTGGCGAGCTTCTCCGGCTGAATGGCCTGCAGCACCGGCATGAGGTTGTCCAGCACACGTTCCAGCTCGATCGCACTGCTGGTCTTGTCCTGCTCGATGACCGCGCCCTGCTTGATCGCCGCGCTCTTCTGCTGCGGCAGCACCAGGTTCACGTACCGCTCACCGAACAACGTCTTGGGCAGCAGGCGCGCGCTGACGTTGCCGGGGATCTCGTTCACCTTGTCCGGCAACAGCGCGAGCTCCAGCTCGGCCCCGTTGCCGCTGCTGCGAATGGCCTTCACCGACCCGACGATCAGCCCGCGCACCTTCACGTCGCTGGCCGTCTGCAGCTGGTTGCCGATGTGGTCCGTCTTGAGCGTGACCTTGACGTAGTCGCCGAAGGCGTCCTTGTACAGCGCCACCGTCAGTGACAGGAACATGGCGATCGCGAGAAGGAACGCGATACCGAGAACACGTTTCTTCATCCCGCGATCCTCACTGTGGTCGTCGCTCCCCAGATCGCGAGGCTCAGGAAGAAGTCGAGCAGCGCCGTCGTGACGATCGCCGTCCGGACCGCCCGTCCCACAGCCACACCGACGCCGGCCGGACCGCCACTCGCGCGGTAGCCGTAGTAGCAGTGCGTCATGATGATCACGACCGCGAAGACCAGCACCTTGCCGAACGACCAGAGCACGTCGATCGGAGGTAGGAACAGGTTGAAGTAGTGGTCGTACGTACCGGCCGACTGCCCGTAGAACTCCACCGTGATCGTCCGCGCCGCCAGATAGCTCGTCAGCAGCCCGATCACGTACAGCGGGATGATCGCGACGAACCCGGCGATGATCCGCGTGGTCACCAGGAACGGCAGGCTCGGGATGCCCATGACCTCGAGCGCGTCGATCTCCTCGGAGATCCGCATCGCGCCGAGCTGAGCCGTGAAGCCACTGCCGACCGTTGCCGACAGCGCGAGCCCGGCAACCAGCGGCGCGATCTCACGGGTGTTGAAGTAGGCCGACACGAAGCCGGCGAACGCACTCGTGCCGATCTGGTTGAGGGCCGTGAAGCCCTGCAGGCCGACAACGGTGCCCGTGAACACGGACAGCCCGACCATCACGCCGATCGTGCCGCCGATGACCGCCAGCGCCCCGGACCCGAAGCTGACCTCGGCCAACAGCCGCATGGTCTCCTTCGAGTACCGCTTGAGCGCACGAGGCGTCCACGCCAGCGCCTTGAGGTAGAACGCCAGCTGGTCGCCGAATCCGTCCAGAGTGGACAGCGCCTTGTTCGCCATCAGCTCCCCTTCGCGGGCACGACCTGCAGGTAGATCGTGGTGAGGACGAAGTTGACGAAGAACAACAACAGGAACGTGATGACCACGGCCTGGTTCACCGCGTCACCCACGCCCTTGGGACCACCCGCGGGGTTGAGCCCCCGGTAAGCCGCCACGATGCCCGCGATGAACCCGAAGATCAGCGCCTTGAGCTCACTGATCCACAGGTCCGGCAGCTGCGCCAGCGCGCTGAAGCTCGCCAGGTAGGCACCAGGCGTGCCGTCCTGCATGATCACGTTGAAGAAGTAGCCACCGAGCACACCGACGACGCTGACCATGCCGTTCAACAACACGGCCACCAGCATCGTGGCGAGCACACGGGGTACGACCAGGCGCTGGATCGGACTCACGCCGAGGACTTCCATGGCATCGATCTCTTCACGGATCTTGCGAGAGCCGATGTCCGCACAGATGGCACTACCGCCCGCACCCGCGATCAACAGCGCCGTCACGATCGGACTGGCCTGCTGAATGATCGCCAGCACGCTGGCCGCACCGGTGAACGACTGCGCACCGATCTGCCGCGTGAGGCTTCCGAGCTGCAACGCGATGACCGCGCCGAACGGGATCGAGACCAGCGCGGTCGGCAACACCGTCACGCTGACGATGAACCAGCTCTGCTGAATGAACTCCCGCAACTGGAACGGCCTGCGGAACGACGTCCGCACCACGTCGATGCCGAGCTGACAAAGCTTTCCGGTCTCCCGCAACGCCCCAGCGCCGGGAAAAGTCGTAGGCGCAGTCACAGCACACCGCCCTGACGAGGCCAGGGGCTCGGCGTGGGCGCCTGAGCGGGCGCGCCGGCATGCACGTTGTACCGAGCCAGATCATCGGCCGTGAGACTCGCGATAATCCCCTGCTGCGCCTCGTACGGCAGCTGGTGAATGATCGACATGACGCGGTCTTTCCGCCTGCGCACCGCATCCCGGAACGGCAGCCCCGGCGTCGGCTCCAACTGCGGCACGACCCCGCGCACGTCCTCGTCCAGCGACCCGTCCGAGTGCCCCGCATCCGCATGAGCCTGCTCGGCAGCCATCGTGGCCTGGTCCTTCTCCTCGGACATGCCGATCGGCCCGAGCCGCCGCCCGTTGAGGAACTGCTCGACAACCGGCTCGTCACTGGTGAGGAGAACTTCCCTCGGCCCGAACATGACGAGCTCCCGGCGGAACAGCATCCCGAGGTTGTCCGGAACGGTCCTCGCGATGTTGATGTTGTGGGTGACGATCAGAATCGTCGCGTCGATCTGAGCGTTCAAGTCGATGAGGAGCTGGCTCAGATATGCCGTGCGCACGGGGTCCAACCCGGAGTCGGGTTCGTCGCACAAAATGATCTCGGGATCCAGCACCAGCGCCCTCGCGAGCCCAGCCCGCTTGCGCATACCGCCGGAAATCTCGCCAGGCAGCTTCTTCTCCGCCCCGACGAGACCGACCATCTCCATCTTCTCGAGAACGATCCGCCGAACCTCGGCCTCCGTCTTGCGAGTGTGCTCCCGCAGCGGAAACGCGATGTTGTCGTACAAGTTCATCGACCCGAACAACGCACCGTCCTGGAACAGCACGCCGAACATCTTCCGAATCTCGTACAACCGATGCTCAGAACACCGGACAAGATCCGTCCCATTGATGACGATCTTGCCCTGCTCCGGCTTGAGCAGCCCCACCAACGACTTCAGGAACACGCTCTTGCCGGTACCGGACGGCCCGAGCATCACGCTGACCTCACCCGGCGGCAACGTGAGCGAGACGTCCTGCCAGATGGTCTGCTTGCCGAAGGACTTGGTCAGGCCCTCAACGACCACCTCGACGCCCATCCGCACCTCCGCACATGCCCAAAGACGCCGTAGGCGATCGGCGTCACACTGGGGCAACGAGTTCGTTCGCGGCAGGTTACTCACCAGTTGGCCTAATGGCGGTTGCGTTCAGATAACACCACACAGCGTGACCTCGCAAAACGGTCACAGCCACCTAGACCACTGCCTGACAACCGGGAAATTCACCGCACATGTGAGCCCAAGCACATCACCGCGAAGGCGAAGCTGAGCCGCTTTCCCGTGCGGTTCCTGCGGACCCCGCGCACAAAAAACGGGCGTGCACCCCCGTTGAAAGGTGCACGCCCGTTCAGGCACTGCAAGGCAGAGCGCAAACCCCCGAAGGGGCTCAGATCACTTGACGGTGATCTTGGCGCCGGCAGCCTCGAGCTTCTCCTTGGCGGCGTCGGCGACGTCCTTCGCCACGCCCTCGAGGATCGCCTTCGGAGCGGACTCGACGAGCTCCTTGGCCTCCTTCAGGCCCAGGCCCGAGACGACCTCGCGGACGACCTTGATGACCTGGATCTTCTTGTCGCCGGCGGACTCGAGGACGACGTTGAAGTCCGTCTGCTCCTCGGCCTCTTCGGCAGCGGCGGCCGGGCCACCGACAGCGGCAACGGCGACGGGCGCCGCGGCGGTGACCTCGAAGGTCTCCTCGAACTGCTTCACGAACTCGGACAGCTCCAGGAGGGTCATCTCCTTGAAAGCGTCGAGCAGCTCTTCGGTGCTGAGCTTCGCCATGATCGGCGTTCCTTTCTATGTCCCGCGCGAAAGCGTCGGGTGTGTCTTCGGGTGATCAGCTTTCGGCGGGAGCGTCGGCCTCGGCGGCGGGTGCCGCAGCGGCCTTCTTCTCCTGCAGGGCAGCAGCCAGGCGAGCGACCTGGGAAGCCGGGGCGTTGAACAGACCCGCGGCCTTGGCCAGGTTGCCCTTCATCGCGCCCGCGAGCTTCGCGAGCAGCACCTCAC
>JAVXWK010001036.1:0-7327 GCA_032230575.1 Pseudonocardiales bacterium
TCGCGGCGTACACGCTGACGAAGGCCCTGACGATCACGACGCAGGATGGTCCGCGTGGCCGGGGTGATCGGCGATGAGGACGCTGGAGAGGGTTCGGGAAGGGGTGGCCGCCTTCGGGCGGCCGCCCGCCGCCCCGGCGGCCGCGAGGCTGGCATCCGATGCGGCGGAGGCGGCCGAGCTGCGCGTGTATGCGACGCATCCGGACGTGATCGCGTTGCGGGTCGAGCGGGTGCGTGCTCAGGTGGACCGGTTGTGTTGGTCCGGGATCGTGCTCGGTCTCGGCTTCACCATGACCAACGTCCAGAGCTTCGCAGCGGCAGGCACGCCGGTGTGGTCGCTGCCGTGGCTAGCAGCGTGGCTGCTCGACCCGACCGTCTCGCTGGTGCTGCTGGCGATCCTGCGAGCCGAGCAGGTGACCGCGCGGTACCGGGTGCGCACGGGTCCGTGGACGAGGCGGGCGAAGTGGTTCACGCTCGCCGCCACCTACGTTATGAACACCTGGCACTCGTGGGCCGCCGGGTCGGTCTCGGGTGTGGTGCTGCACTCGGTCCCACCGCTCGTGGTGTTCGTCGCCGCAGAGGCGGTTACCGACCTTCGGGACAAGCTCACCGAGGCCGTGTCAGCGGCGTTCGCGGAGGCGTCCGAGTACTCGAAACCGGTCACCGCGGACTTGCGGCCGGCGGCACCGCGTCCACCTGTTAAACCCAGGCAGCGCAACAAGAAAACGGCGCGGGTGTCGTTCGAGGAGTACCTGTCTGTGGCGCGTGAAGCGTGGTCGCCTGGTGTCGCTGTAAGTCCCATGTGGGTGCGTGGTGTCACTGGTTGCTCTCGCGGTCTGTCGTCACGGTTGGCAGCGACGCTGGCGGCCGAAGTGGTCGGCGGTGGCGGTCATGGCTGACCACGCGCAGCGACACCCGGCGGCCTCGGATGCCGATCTTCCTGTCCGACAGGTGTTCGAGGCTGAGTTCGTGAACGACGCTCCGCCCGTGCCACGGCCGTCGCGGTGGCAGCGGTTCATGAACGCGTGGCGGCGTTCACCGCGCGTGCCGTTGTGGGCGAAGGACCGCGTTCACACAGTGCAGGCTGCGAAGGACGTGACCGTGGCTGTGCTGCGTTCACCGTTCCGGTTCCTCGGGGCGGTGGTGCGCGGCCTGGTGGTCGCGGTGCGGTGGTGGCGGTCGTGGGTGACAGTGCGGGACTACCGCGAGGCTGCCGAGCAGTCGGAGAAGCTTGCCGACAAGTTCACCGACATCCGCGCACTGACGCTGTTCCGATGGAAGGTCACCGGAGCGGTGACCGCCGCCCTGCCGATCGTGGGCATGGTCGGGTGGTTGCTCTACGGGCCGCGTGCGCTGTGGATCGCCGGGGCGGTCGCGGCGGTGGCGCTGGCGGTGCTCGGTCGCCGCCGCGACGGCAGCCCCGGACGGAAGGCGGTACTCGCCGGACCGCGCACGCTGACGTGGACGATGGACCCGCAGGTGCTCGTGGACGCCTTCCGGGACGCCAAGCTCATCGGGAAGGACGAGACGCTGCGCCTGGTCCACCGCGCCACCCGGCAGGGCGAAGGGTGGGCCGTGACGGTCGATCTTCCCGCCACGCGCAAGGCGGTCGACGTCGTGAAGAACCGGGACGCGCTGGCGTCCGCGCTGGCGGTGGATGAGATCCAGCTCAGCGTGGAACGCGTCCGGGGTAACGGTGGACATGCCGGACGGGTGGCGATGTGGGTGGCCGATGAGGACCCGTACGCCGCGCCGCCGACCCGGACGCCGTTGCTGGCGGTGGAGCGGTGGGATGCGTGGCGGCCGGTGCCGTTCGGCACCGACGCACGCGGCCGGCGGATCGACTTGCCGATGGTGTGGACGTCGGTGCTGATCGGCGCAATCCCTAGGCAGGGCAAGACAATGGCCGAACGGCTGGCGGCCGCGGGCTTGATCTTGGACCCGTACGTGCGGCTCTACGTGGCCGACTTCAAGAACGGGAAGGACTGGAAAGCCGCCGAACAGGTTGCCCACCGGTTCATGGCGGGCGACGACTCCGAGTACGTGCTGAGGTTCGTGGACTGGCTCGTGGAACTGGTCGCCGATGTGCAGGCTCGCTACCGGCGGATGCAGGACCTGGACGACGCCATGTGCCCGGAGTCGAAGGTCACCCCGGCCATGTCCCGAGACATCGCGCTCGGGATGCCGATCACCGCACTGATCGTGGATGAGGTCCAGATCCCGTTGGAAGACAGGACACCTGTGGAGGTCCAAGGAAAGAAGCTGACCGCAGGCGAGTACGTCGGGGAGCTGTTGATGTGGCTGGCGAAGAAGGCCCCGGCGGCCGGGGTGATCCTGGTGCTGGCGACACAGCGGCCGGACGGCAAGACAATCCCGTCCGGGTTGCGGGCGGTGCTCGGGTCCAGGTTCGCGCTGAGGGTGATGGACTGGCGCGACAGCAACATCATCCTCGGGGAACAGATGAACACCCGAGGCTACGACTCAAGCCGACTGCTGCCCTCCCACAAGGGCGTCGGCATCCTCCGCCCGGACGGCGAAACTCAGGCCGGGGCCGATGTGCTGGCGCTGACAGTGCGGACGTTCTACATGCCCAACGAGGACTGGCGCGAGATCTGCGCGCAAGGCCGCGCCCTACGCGAACAGGAAGGAACGCTCACCGGCCACGCCGCAGGACAAGTCACCCCGCCAATGCTCGACCACGCCGCCATAGCGAAGGCCATCGGCAGCGCGACGACAGCAGTCGAGCGCGTACCGGATGCGCAGCTTCCGGAACCGCTGGCGTCCCTTGTGGACTACCTCGCTGATGAGCTGAACGGCGACGGCGCCAGAGACTTCGTGCCCACCGCAGAACTCATCGACGCGCTTGAAGTGGAACCGACCGCGTTCGGGCGGGAGATGGCGGAGCTTGGCTGTCGACCGACACGCGACCGCGTGAACGACGGAGACCGTGTCCGCCAAGTGCGCGGCTACGACGTCGCCGACATCCGCGCGGCGATCGAGCGCGCACGGAACGCCGCCGCCATCGACGGTGAGGTGGTTGAGGATGACCAGTAACCCGTCACAACGTGTCCCAGCGACCCGTCACGCCGTCACACAGCCTGTGACGGGTCAGAAACCAGTTCCTAGCTGCATGAACGGGCCGCCGTGACGGGTGTGACGGGTGACGCGTGACCCGTCACAACCAGTCCAAAACGGCCGTGCCGTGCCCTGCCGAGAGGGACACGCACACGGCCGACCCCGTCACTCAGCCCGCGCTGTCCTTCAGCGACTGGGCAGCCTCGAATAACCGCTCAGTGGTGTCATTGGCGGGGAGCGCCGCATTGGTCAACCGCTCGAACGTCTCCGCGTAGGGACGCCGCTCATGTCCGGCCTCCAGCCACGTCCCGCCATGCAGGGTGTCGAGGTACACCACGTCCTCAAACTCGTCCTCACGGAACGACAGCAGGGAGAACGACGTCATCCCTGCGAACGCGCCCACCTCGTCCGGTATCAGCCGCACCCGTACACCGGGAAGTTCGGCGAGCGCGGCCAACCGCAGCAACTGATCTGCCATCACCACCGCACCGCCAACCGGACGCCGCAGGATCGCCTCCCCCACAACGAGATCCATCCGCAGCGACGGCCCTTTGCTGAGGTGCTGCATCACTCGTTGGCGGTGAGAGTCGGTGTAGTGATGGTGGCCCTGCTCCAACACTGCGCCCGCGTGAGCACTGCGCAGCGCAGCGTCGTACTCCGGTGTCCGGACGAACGGAGGCAACGTCTCCAGCGCGACCGCCTGCACGTAGCTCGCTTCGGCCTCGACTTCGTCATAAGTCCAGCCAACGGAGACTGCGTCGTCACCAGTCAGCAGATCGAACCGCAGAGGATCGCGCGCACGTTGCGCGCCCAGTACGACCGGCTTCCGTCGCTCACCGCTGACCCGGTACACCAGAGCGAGCGCGACAACGTCAGCGTCGGCGACCGGGACGAGTGCGTTCTGCATCATCGACGTCTTCGCCGACGACCAGCCCACGCGTTCCCCTACCTCTGCGAGACTCAAGCCGCTTTCCCTGCGCCACAAGGCAAGCGAACGACCCACCGCCCGGTTCTGAAGGTTGGACTTGAAGTCTTTAGGCATCTCAGCTCACTCGGGTGCGTGGGCGGAGCCGACGCGGTGAGGCGCCGCGTCGACTCCTAGCCAACCTCGGTCGTGTGACGGAGTCCTGAGGCTGACCGCTCTTGTGTCCTCAACAGACGGGTTTGCGCGTTGCCAGTTCGTCGTCGGCAAGGCACGAAGCGTCGTACAGGCGGACGATCAGGTCCTTGGAGTCAGCCTCGTCCAGGCTCTTCTCGTCGAGCGCGCGAATGACCTTCCCGTAGCCCGCGATCGCGTCCGTCGACTCGTCGAGAAGGCTGGAGTTCTCGGTGTCCATCCACACCAGCGGTTCGTACTTCGCAAAGGTCAACTGGGTGAACGGCCCTGCCAGGCCAGGATGCGCGCCGAGCGCTGCGGGCAAGACCCGGATCGAAACGTTCGACCACTTGGCCATGAGTAGGAGGTGCAGCAACTGCGCAGCGTGTACCTCGGCACCGCCGACGCACAGGTGCAACGCGAGTTCGTGGATGAAGAAGAAGCACTTCTTGCCGCCGCGCAACAACTCCTGCATCGCGAACTGCGCCTTCACCCGATCTTGCACCTCGGCCTTCGGCACCGTAGAGGATGCGAGCAGCACCTCATGCATGTAGTCGACGGTCTGAAGGAACGGCGGCACCAAGTGCGTGTGCCAACTCGTCAGCGACTCGGCCACGGCCAGGTTTTCGCAGAGCGTGCGAAGACTGATAGGCGCACACATGCCGTGCTGCTGCCACCAGCCCTTGATGTGCACCTCTGGGTGCAGCGAGAGCAAGTGCTCACGTTCGGCGGCAACGACTCGGCACACACCCAGCAGCGTGGCGATTTCGAGCAGGCTGGCCCCGCCCTTGCCGTTCACCACTCCCGAGAGCTTGGCTTCGTCCCAGTCCAGGATTTCGGCGAGCGCGCGTGAAGTGAGACCCGCGCCTGCAATGGCCGCCCGCAAGCCAGCGCCGAACTCCCGCCCCCGCGCGGTGGAGATCTTCTTTGGCATGTCTAGTTCCTCGCCCCGGTTCGAAGAACGGCCCGAACGCTGTCGAGTGCCGTCCGCAACTCTTCGCGCGCCCACACGGCCTTCTGTGCGGCGTCAGCGCAGCGGCGGAGGTAGTGCCTGCCGAGCACCACGACGTAGAGCGGAGGCAGCACCAGCCAGACGAGGAACAGCAAGAGCCCCGTTGCGTCCCACACCATGATCCGTCACCTGCCTCTGTCGACATCAGATCCGCCAACATCAGCTTCGCCAGCAGCACATCGGGTGTAAATGACCAGGCAAAGACCTATAGCGACTTCTCACGACCTACACTCCTTGGCGCTGACATTAGCGAGACGGAGAGGTCAGCCGATGAGTTCGCGAGATCGAAGCGGGCACCCAGGGACGCTGTTCGGCGAGTTGCTGCGGCAGCGCCGGCTGACGGCTGAGGAGTTCAGCAGGGAGACGGAGCGATTCGCGCGAGAGCGCGGCATGAAGGCCACACTCGGCCCGCGTCACGTTCAACGCCTGGCTTCCGGCGTCCGCGCCGACGGCCGTCCGCTCGGGCCTCCTAGGGCGGTCACGCGCCGCCTACTCGAAGAGATGTTCAACCTGCCGATCTCCCGGCTACTGGAACCCGTGCGGGTACCGCTTTCCCCGGTGTCCGAGGACCTGGGACTGCAAGCCCGCATCGCGGCAGGACGCAACATCGACGAAAGGACCGTGAAGCTCTTCCAGCACCAACTCGACATCACGCGCGTGATCGACCGCAGGCTGGGCGCGGCCGCATTGATCGGTCAGCTTCGTGCGCAGATCGACCAGATGGACGGCGTTCTGGACGATGTACTCGATCAGTCCACGCAGTCACGTTTGGCCGCTGTGTTGGTCGACGCTTCCGCACTCGCCGGATGGCAGTCGCTCGATCAGGGGCTCACGAGCGATGCGTGGGCCAACTACAACCGGGCGATTCGAGCAGCGAGGTACGCGCAATCGCCCGCGCTGGAGGCCTATGCGCGTGGAGGGCAGGCAGTCGTTCTGCTCGACATCGGCGAGACACAGGCAGCCGTCGATTTGACCGAGCAAGTGCTCGCAGAAGCGAGAGGGCGCGTGCCTAGTTTGCTGTTCTCATGGCTTTCCGCGGGCTACGGCGAAGCGTGCGCAGCGAACGGCGAACACCTGAGGTCTTTGCAGGCGTTCGACGATGCCGCGCGCTCCATGCCAGCCACAGACAACGGGGACACGCCGTATCTCGTCTTCGACGCCACCCACCTGTCTCGGTGGCGCGGTAATGCCCTCGCTCGACTCGGTGCGCCCGAAGCGATCGACGTCCTCTCCGACGTGTTGGAACGGCTCGACACGAGCTTTACTCGTGCCGAGACCACGCTTCGAGTTGACCTTGCTCAGGTGTTCGCCGCGACCGGCGAGAAAGACGCAGCAGCCGCGCACGCGGAACGTGCGCGGCTGCTGGCGGCTCAGGTGGGTTCGGTGCGTCAGCGCAATCGGCTTGCTGCTCTAGTCGGCTGACTTCTTGTCACGCGGCTTCCGCGTGACCTTCGGCATCCGGGAACCGAGCAGTTCGGCCGCTTTCCGATCGGATGCCGCCACCCATGCTGCGTAGACCTTCAACGTTGTTGCACCTCCGCCGCCATGCCCGAGGCGCCCAGCGACCGTGCGGAGGTCCGTTCCGGCGGTGAGGAGTTCGGTCGCGGAGTAGTGCCGCAGGGCGTGAAGATGCGTTTTGATCGTGAGCCGATCCGCCATCTCCTTGTAGCGGCTGGACACGGCGTGCGGCGAGTATGGGACCGTCGGGTCTGCCTTTCGTATGCCGGTGAAGACGTACATGTCGTCAGTCAGTTCGACGGCCGCTTCGGCGAGCCGATCACGCCACCGGTCGCGGTGCTCCTTGAGCAACACCACGGTTTCGGTGTCGAGCGCAATCCTGCGCATCTGATGGGTCTTCGTGTCCTTCTCGGTGCCTACCCCGCTACGCAACCGGTAGCTGCGGCGGATCTCGACGACGCCTTCGTCCAGATCGATGGAAGACCATTTGAGCGCGCAGAGTTCGCCACGCCGGACACCCGTGGTCATGACGAACCAGACCAACGTCCCCCAGTCGTCATCCATCTGGAACGCCTCTTCGGCGAGACGCGCCGCATCGACAGACGACGGCGGCTCAGGTTGTGGCTGCTTCTGCTTCGGCCGCTTCGCGGCTTTGGCCGGGTTGCCGGGAATCCAGTCCCATCGGTC
>JAVXWK010001062.1:0-6942 GCA_032230575.1 Pseudonocardiales bacterium
GGTGTCGGCGAGCACGGCCCGGCGGCCGATGAACGTCGTGGTCTGGGCAGGCAGATTGCCCCGCACGGTCATCGGCGCATCTTCGCCTAGCTGCGCGGAAGTGTGACGAAGAGGATCTCCTCACCACCCTTTCGGACTAGCGAGTTCGACCAGGCGTGGTCACGCGCTCGCGGGTCCGGATGATCATCTTGCTCGCCAGCCGAAGTCCCTGCCGTGCGTTGAGATGCGGGAGGTACGCGCGGCTCACCGCGTTCGCGATGCGCGGCAGTGCCGCCGAGTCCGGGTACGCCATGAACATCGGGCGGTAGGAGGGCTGGAACTTCGCCTTGAACGCGAACAGCGAGCGGAACCCGTACACCGGCTCCAGCACCTGACCGGTGAAGTCGAGGACGCGTTGCAGCGCCCTGGGCCGTTCACCGCGGTCCAGGCGGGCCAGTGGCGCCCCGGACAGGCTCAGGAACCGGGCACCCTCGGTCTGAAGTTGTTGTGCGGCAGAGGCGATCAGGAACTCCATCGAGCCGCGGAAGCCGTTCGCACGGCGGCGCATGAAGTCGAGCGTCCACCCGACGACCTCGCCGTCCTGGTACACCGGCAGCCAGCTCGTGATTCCGTGCACGGTGCGGTCGCCGTCGACCGCCAGCAGGCAGCGGACACCGTCGCCGGTCAGCTCTTCCAGGCCGCCCAGCGTGAAGCCCATCTCCGGCAGGCCCTTCTCGGCCACCCACTCCGCCGAGATCGACCGGATCTGGTCCGTGATCGCGTACGGCGCGTCGGCGTACGTGCACCACTCGGCCGCGATGCCGGCCTTGGCGGCCTTGTTCAGGGCCGTGCGCACGTCCTGCCACTTCTTGCCGGTGAAGCTCAGCGCGTCCAGTTCGATCACGGTGTCCTCGGCGACCTGCACCGCCGACCACCCGAGACCTTCTACCGCCTCCCTCGTCTCCGTTCCCACGCTGTACAGGCACGGCGTCCACCCGTTGCGGGCGCAGAACTCCTCGAACCCGCGCACGGCCTCGACCCGCGCCGGGCCGATCGGGTCGCCGACCGTCAGCGCGATCGTCGCCACCACCCGGTACGCGATGGCGTTCTCACCGTCCGGCGTGAACCAGTACTGGTTGCCGCGCCACGTCGTCATGTACGACAACGACGAACCGCCGTAGCGCCGCATCAGGTCGCGAGCGTGCGCCGCCTCCTTCTCGCACGACGACGGCCACGCACGCCACGACGCCATCAGCAGGCCGGTCAGCACGATCAGCCAGCACACCACGCCCGTGTACTCGAACAGCAACGTCCCGACGAACCCCTCGGCCGAGAACTGCAGCGGCACCAGGCCGGGCAGGTATCCCGGCGGCAGGAACCGCGTCGGCAGATCCGCGAGCAGCTCGGCGAAACCAGGCTCCGGCGAGAACTGGTCGCGGACCAGGTACCCGCCGAAGACGTACAGCGCCGACAGCAACGCCACGCTGCCCAGCGTGAACCGCCAGAACTTCCTGACGGCATGCCGAGGCAGACGCACCCCGAAGTGGTTGCGCGTCAACAACAACACGACTGTGATCGCGAGCGGCGCCAGCATCGGGATGCTGTAGGAGAACACGACCTCCAGCGCACCGATGTCCGGAATCCGCGCGGCGTCCACGACGTACCACCCGATGAACGCGGAGTACGCCACGTTGCACACCAGCGCCGACCACCACGCGAACCGCCGGCCGCGCCGCAGCCCCTCCGCCAGCACGAGCAGCAGCAATGCCGGCAGCAGCGACATCACGAACGCGGGGAACCTGCCGTACGACAACTGGATCATCATCGTCCGGCACAGCTCGACCGCGTCCGAACTGCCGCACACCGCGTCGACGTCCTCCTGTGAGGGCTGCACGACCGCCACGACGTCCGCGAACCACCACAGGGGGCCGTTGGGGAACGGCGACATCATCGACACCACCGGCCCGAGCGCCGACGCCGCGAGCAGCAACGCCACCAGCACGCGAGTCTCCTGGAACGTGCGCTGAACGTGCTCAGCGCCGCGCTTCAGGAACAACGCACCGATCAACAGTCCGGCCACGCCACCGGACAGCCGGAGCACGTCTTCCAGCCAACCTGAGTACAGCGTAAGCACCAGCACCGACAAGATCATCAAGAGCCGGACGCGGCGCCTCCACAACGGTGGCAGCCGGAACGTCAGCGCGAGCGCCAGGCCCACGCCGCCGATCGACGGCCCCGCCGCGACCTCGCCCACCAGCGACTCGAGCCACGACCAGTGCACGTCCCGGCCGAGCAGCACCAGGCCGAGCCCGAAGAACGAGCCCAGCACGTGCGAGGTCAGGAAGATCGCCGCCGTCCGCAACGCTCCGAACGACCGCTCGGCCAGCGGCCCGAACACCAGCAGCAGCACCGTGGTCGCCACGTAACCCAGCAGATCCATCGACCACAGCGCCGAGCTGAACACAGTCCACAGCGGAGCTTCACTGCCGAACCCGACCAGCCCGAGCAGCTCGTCGCTCGGACCGCCGATCGCACCGGTCAACGCCCCGACGGTCCAGAAGACGATCAGGAAGGTGCACGTCAGAGGTGCGCTGCGGAACAACCTGCCGATCAACTGGCCAGCCCTGTTCGTCGCGCGAGCCGCGGCAGAGCCCCGTAGAAGCCCTCCCGCGCCATGTTCCAGTCGTGACCCGACGGCGTTTCTTTCCACTGAACGTCCATTCCAGCCTTGCGGCAGGCCTCGAACACCTCGGCGTCCGCCTTGCGGTACGTGGCGTCGTCGCGGCCCGCGACGGTGGTGCCCGCGGTCTGCGGGAAGCGTTGGCGCGCAAGGATGTCCATCGGGTTGACCCGGTGGAACGCTGCCTCGTCGCCGCCGAAAGCCGCCTTCACGGTGTCCTGGCGCGTGCCGAGAGTCGGCTCGCCTTGAGGAGCGAGGGCGATGAAGTTTCCGTACACGTCCGGCGCGCGCACGGCGAGCTGCACCGAGCACGTGGCGCCGTGGGAGAAGCCCGCGATGGTCCACGCCTCGCGTCGCTCGTCGACGGTCAGCCGTTGCTTGATCCACGCCGGGACGTCGCGCGCCAGGTAGGTCTCGGACTTGCCCAGCGGGGAGTCGACGCACAGCGGGTTCGCCGTCGGCGTGCCGAGCTGGTCGGCCACCACGACGATCGGCGCGAGACCCGCGTGATCGCGCGCGTACGCGTCCATGTTGTCCGTGATCCGGCCGCCGTCGAACCAGTCGCGCGGGCTGCCGGGCTGACCGGCCAGCAGCACGATGACGGGCAGCTTCGGGCGCGGCGTCGCGTGGTACGCGGGTGGCAGGTAGATCCAGGCCGGACGCGCGGGAAAGCCGCCGGGGATGGCGGTCTCGGACACCGTGCCCCTGTCCGGCAGGCCTTCAGGTTTCTTCCACACGTCCGTGAGCGTCTTGCCGGGAGGCACCTCGATCACGCCGGACGGGGGAGGCGAGGCCTCGTGCAGGTCGACCCGGTCGTTCCTGAAGACGTCCAGCACCGCGCGCGCGGTCGGGTACTGGCCGAAGTGCACGTTGGTGGCGACCATGGCGCTCGCGGTGACGCCCAGCGCCAGCACCACGTTCAGCACGCTGACGTACCACCGCGCCGACCGCAGCCGGGCGACCGCCAGCGACAATGCGGTCAGGGCAGCCCCGGCCCAGACCGTGAGGATCGCCGGCAACGGCTCTGGCCAGGGTTTCCACACGTGGTCGACCACGTAGCTCAGCGCGAACACGACCACGACGCACGCCGCCACCACGATCGGGAGAACCCTGGTCCACCAGGTCCGGTTCTTCCTGATTGCGAGATATGTCAACGCGACAACGGCGGCAACGGTCGCGGCGGTGGGGATCGGTCCATGTAGCAAAGACAGATCCAGGGGGCTGAGCATGCCTCTATTTCATCAGCAGATCTTCAGGTCCACATCGGAGATTGGTCTTGATTCAGAGGTGTGAACATCAGCCTAAAGAATGACAACTCATCGGTCGGCTGGCGCGTCGCGCCACGCGTTCGTCAACACCCGAAGCGCGTCGGGGTGCCCGGCGATCTCCGCGGCGCGGGACAAATCGGACTCCGCCATCCCCAACTCCCGCAGTGACGTCGCCGCGCCGAACCGGGCCGCCGTCTCGTGGATCCGTTTGGCCAGATCGGCGGGAGCCGTGTGGGAGAGCAGTGCCGTGTGTGTGGCGGCGTGCGGCAAACCGAACGAACCGCCCAGAACGTGCGCGAGCTTGTGGTGCAGTCCCATCGGGACGCCGGCGAGACAGGTTCCCGCGAGCCAGGCCGACCGCAGCAGCTCGGTCCGTGCATCCACAGTGGATGGATTTCCGCCCAAAGCGTGCAAAATGCCGTCTATCGCCTTGGTGGCGATCGCGTCGATCAGCGGGTTCTCGTTGCCTCTCGCGGTGACGGCGTGCGCGAGAGCGTTGAGCGCGCTCGTCACCGTGACGTCCAACGGCAGGTCCAGCGTGAGGTCGACGTCGTAGATCACCGTGTCCGGCTGGACCGCCGCGTCACGCCGCGTCTTCTTCAGCCCCGACGCCGTCTCGCCGAGCACCGGCGTGACCTCGGACCCCGCGTAAGTCGTCGGAATGATGATCTGCGGCACGCCCGCGCGCACTGAGAGCGCCTTCGAGAGCCCCGTGCTCGACCCGCCGCCGACCGACACCACGCCGTCCGCGCCGTGCTCGCGCAACAACGCGAGCGCGCGCTCCGTGACCTCGACGGGGGTGTGCATCGTCGCGCCGGTGAACCGCGTGGCGAGCAGTGGACCGAGCTCGGCCGCGACCTTGTCACCGCCGTGCCGGGCGATCAGCAGCACTCGCGTGACGCCGAGACGGGCGGCCTCGTCGCGCACGGAGGCTGCGGTGCCGCGCCCGAAGACGACACGGGTGCGCGCCGGTTCGAAGGTGAAGCTCACGAAGGTCGAATATTCGCCACCGGGCGTAGTTGCCGCAACCGCAGAGGGTCAATCCTTTCGGCTCTGACGGGTGACATCGTCACTCCTTAGCGTGAAGTTCCATGAAGCGTGTTCGTGTTGTAGTGGCGTTAGCAGGGGCCCTGACCCTGACGCCAATCCCTGCCACAGCGGCGACACCGGCGTTCTCCCTGTCCGGCGGCGTGTCCGCGCCGATCCACTCCATGGCCGACGCGGTCCGCGAGACCGTCTACGTCGACACCGGCCTTGACGTGGACGGCGACGGCACCCCCGACCGGGTGACCGCGGACATCATCAGGCCCTCCACGACCGGGCGCGTGCCCGTGATCATGGAGGCCAGCCCGTACTACCAGAGCACGGGCCGCGGGAACGAGTCCGAGATCAAGACCTACGACTCCGCCGGCGTGCCGGTGAAGTTCCCGCTCTTCTACGACAACTACTTCGTGCCGCGCGGCTATGCCGTCGTGCTCGTCGACTTCCTCGGCACGAACCGGTCGCGCGGCTGCGTCGACGTCGGCGGCCAGTCGGAGATCACCTCCGGCACCGCGGTGATCGACTGGCTGAACGGCCGGCGCACCGCCTACACGTCCCTGACCGGCACGACGACGAAGGCCGCCTCCTGGTCGACCGGCGCCGTCGGCATGATCGGCAAGTCCTGGGACGGCTCGGTCGCGAACGGCGTGGCGGCCACCGGTGTCGACGGGCTGAAGACCATCGTGCCGATCGCGGGCATCAGCTCCTGGTACGACTGGTTCCGCTCGGACGGCGTCTCGTTCACCGGTTTCGGCACGCCGACCAGCCTGGGTTCGGGGTTCGAGAACTCCAATGCGCGCTCACGGTGCGGTGCCGTGCGCACGCAGATGACGAACGGCGCGCCCTCCAACGGCGACTACACGGCGATGTGGCAGGCACGTGACTTCGTGCGCAACGCCTCGCGCGTGAAGGCGTCGATCTTCGCGATCCACGGGCAGAACGACCTCAACGTCAAGACGCTGCAGTTCGGCCAGTTCTGGGACGCGGTGCCCGCGTCGGTGCCGAAGAAGCTGTGGTTCTCGCAGACCGCGCACGTCGACCCGTTCGACTTCCGGCGTGGTGAGTGGGTCTCGACGCTGCACCGGTGGTTCGACCGCTGGCTGCTGAACGTGCCGAACGGCATCGAGAACGAGCCTCAGGTGTCCGCAGAGCGCGCGCCGGACCAGTGGGCGGATGACCAGACGTGGCCACCCGCGGGCACCGTCAGCACCGTGCTGCGCCCGTCTTCTTCGGGCCTCGGCACGGCACCTGGCACCGGCACGGCCGCGTTCGCCGACAACGGCAGCGGCACTCCGTCCAACTGGCTCTCCGGCTCGAACACCGGCCGGGCGGTCTACTCGACGGCGGCGCTGACGTCGGACCTGCGCATCGCGGGCACGTCGTCGATCACGGTGGGCGTGTCGTCGTCGACGCCGACCGCGCACCTGACGGCGTACCTCGTCGACTACGGCCCGGCTCGGGTGCGGACCGGCGAGGGCATCCGGACGCTGACCACCGAGTCCTGCTGGGGTGAGAGCCGTACGGGCGATGACGCCTGCTACCGCAACACGGAGGCGACGGCGGGCAACGTCGACGCGCAGGTAATTGCACGAGGGTGGGCGGATCTCGCGAACTACGCTTCGCTCTCGACTCCGCGCACGATCACGCCGGGAACCAAGTACCGCATGACGTTCCGACTGTCCACAACGGACCATCTCATCCCCGCAGGCCACCGGCTGGGTCTGCTGATCGGCGGAACCGACTCGAGCGCGACCGCGCGCCCGAGCCAGCTGCCCCGCCTGACCGTGGACCTGGCCGACACCTCGGTGCGCGTCCCGTTGAGGGGCTCGCTGCCGTCGGCATCCGCTGATCCGATGATCGCTGTGAGCGTTTCCGCAGGTACGAAGGGCACGCTGGGCTAGCGCCCTGGACTGTCGGTGCGGCTCGCTAGCATCGGCGGCATGGGTTCAACAGACCACGGAGACGCGCTGCAGG
>JAVXWK010001069.1:0-8445 GCA_032230575.1 Pseudonocardiales bacterium
CATGAGTCCCCCCAGACATCAGCTCTGACTCGCCCGAACTGCCCCTTTCAACTCAGGTGACGTCGTTCGGATCAAACGCGACACAACAGTTGAAGCGGCGGAGTGTGATCATAGGGCTACGGACAGGTGGATTCAACCCCTGTGATGCCATATGCTCGCCGGGTTCCACAACAGTGGAATGATCGCTGGCCAGGGGTCGCTCCAGCGGAGGTGTGGCGTGAGGCCGTTCGCCGAGGTGCTGAACGAGTTGTGCAACAACCCGCCCGGCGGCCAGGGCAAGGTGACCAACGTAGCGCTCGCCGCCGCCGTGAAGTCACGGGGTGGGGACATCGGGCACGGCTACATCTCGCAGCTGCGGCTCGGCGTGAAGGACAACCCGACCTGCCAGGCCATCGTCGACCTCGCCGGCGCGCTCGGCGTGCACCCCGCGGTGTTCCTCGGCGGCCGCGGCGAGCTGCACCCCGGTGAGCTGCCCGGCTGGCGTCCTGCCGCGTTGAGCACCCTTTTCGAGGCCGTCCACCCGCCCGACCGCGGACCGTGGTCGCCGGAGGAGGTCGCCGCGTCGATCAGCTCGTCCGGCCAGTTCGGCAGCATCTCCGCGAGCTACATCCGCGAGCTGCTGAGCAACACCAGCGGCAACCCCCGGCTCAAGCACATCCTCGGCCTGGCCGACCACTTCGGCGCCGACCCCGCCTACTTCTTCGACGACGACCTCGCCGCGCGGGTGGATTCGGAGCTGACGGACTTCCTGGCCCTGCGCGAACTCGGAGTCGTCGAGTTCGTCACCCGTCTGGCCGAACGTACGGGCGAACTGTCCCCGCAGGCCAGGGCCGCTGCGGTAGAAGGGTTCCGGCAGGCTCTCGAAGTCGGTGAGGGCTGGTCGTTCCCACTGAACAGCCGCCGTACATCTCCGGACCACACTTGATGACGACAACGGCGTGAAGATCTCGGCCTGGACCGCTGCAGACGACATCGAGAGGAGGCGACGGGTGAACCGCAGGAAACTGCGCAAGCTGGTCGACGAGGTCGCCCGCGACCTCGACCTGCCGCCCGACGCCACGCACCAGGAGGCGAGCCGCCGGGTCTGCGAGCTGATGAGCGAACGGCTCGAGCGTCCCGTCGACGTCCGCTTCGCCGCCATCACCAACGCCGTCTGCCTGAGCGGCGCCACCGCGTTGCTCGAGAACGGCACGTACCTCGTGATCTGCGCCGACTCCCCGTCCTGGTACCACCGCCTGCACGTGCTGCTGCACGAGTTCGCGCACGTCCTGCTGCAGCACCAGCCCGTGGCGCTGGGCCGCAGCGAGGGCATGCGCAAGCTCGCGCCGCACCTGTTGCCGCGCATGGCCCAGATCATCGCCGGACGGACGACGCTGACCGAGGACGAGGAACGCGAGGCGGAGAACCTCGCCGACCACCTGCTGGAACGCCTGACCGAACACCGGGTCTGGGCGGACACGGCAGCCACCGAGGAGCCCGCGCACGTGCGCCGGGTGGCCGAGTCTCTCGAAGGAAGATCTCGCTGGGTGCGTCGTGGCGATCTTTAACCTGATCTACCTCTCGTGCGGCATCGTCGGACTGCTCCTCCTCGCGTACAAGATCCGTGCGCTGCGTTCGAGCTGGGGCAGTCCCCGTGTCGTCGCATTGATCTCGACGGTGTTCTTCTCGGCGTTCGCGGTGTTCTTCGCGGCGCCCGCGAACATCACGTGGATCAACTGGACGACCGGCGTGCCGAACTTCGCGGCGCTGCTGGTCTACTCGTTGGTCGTGTGCTTCGCCGGTGCCGCGTTCGCGTTGGTGCTGTACTGGCGGTATCCCCCGGTCCAGGCGTGGCAACGAGTCCGGCTGATCGTCGTCAGCTACACCACCGTCGTCGCGGCGATGATCGTGCTGTTCTTCAAGTCCGAGCTCGACGAGGAACGCCAGGTCGACTTCGACACGTTCTACGCCACGCAGCCGACGGTGGCGGTGTTCCTGTTCATCTACCTCGTCGCGACCGGGATCGGCTGCGGCGGCCAGGCCTACCACTGCTGGCAGGGTGCGCGGGACCAGGCGATCTCCGCCCGGCCGTGGCTCGCCCGAGGCCTGCTCTGGTACTGCGCCGCCGGGTTGTTCCCGGTGGCGTTCGCGGTCATCAAGCTCTTCGTGCTGCTGATGGACTGGGCGGGCGAGCGCAGCTTCGACGTGCTGAGCCTGACCGCGCCGCTGATGGCGTCGCTGTCGATGATCCCGCTGGTGATCGCGATGGCGTTGCCGGTGCTGGGTCCGCGCCGTCCGTCGCCTTCGCTGTGGGTGCGGCGCTGGCGGACGTACTTCGCTCTGCGGCCGCTGCACCGCGCGCTGGTGCACGTGAACCCCGGCATCGTGCTGGTGGCGCCGGGCAAGTTCCTGAACCCGCACCACCGCGTGCGGCGGCAGATCATCGAGCTGAACGACTGGCGCTGGGCGTTGACGCCGTACTTCGACCTCTCGGTCGGCGAGACCGCTACTTCTCTTGCTGCCGCAGCCTCGTTGCCGTCCGACGAGGTGGCTGCCGTCGTGGAGGCCGCCCAGTTGCGTGCCGCGGGGTCGTCTTCCGGGCGTTCTCGTCCGGCGAAGCGCCGCCCGATCTCGGAGATCGTCGACGGCACGGACCTCGCCGCCGAGCACGACAGGTGGGTGCGCATCTCCCGTGCGTACCAGCACTCGCCGATAGTGGACGCCGCCGTCGCCGATGCCGCGCGCGTGGAAGCAGCAGGGGGAAAAGAGTAGATGGCACCCACACACGCCGTTGTTCTCGGAGGTGGGCTCGCGGGCATGCTCGCGGCGTCCGTCCTCGTCAGACACTTCGACGAGGTCACCGTGGTGGAGCGCGACAAGCTGCCGGACGGGCCTTCCGTGCGCTCCGGCGTGCCTCAGGCCCGGCACGCGCATCTGCTGATGTCCGGTGGGGCTCGGGCGATCGAGTCGGTGTTGCCGGGGACGTTGGACGCTCTGTTCTCGGCTGGGGCACATCGGATCGGGGTGCCGAACGACCTCGTGTCGTTGAGCGCTCAGGGATGGGTGCCGCGGTTCCCGGAGATGCAGTTCATCGTGTCGTGCAGCCGGGGGCTGTTGGACTGGGTGGTGCGTTCGCAGGCGTTGCGGGACAACAAGATTTCGGTGTTGACCGGGACTGAGCCCGTTTCCCTGCTCGGTTCCGCGGCCGCGGTCACCGGGGTGCTGGTCGAGGATCGGATCTCCCGCGAGCAGATATCGCTGGAGGCGAACCTGGTGCTGGACGCGACCGGGCGCGGTTCGCGGTTGCCTGACTGGTTGTCGTCGTTCGGGTTGCCTGAGGTGCACTCCGAGAGCGTCGACTCCGGACTTGCTTATGCCACACGGATTTTCCGGGCGCCTGCGTCGGCCACCTCTGGTTTTCCGATCGTCAACGTGCAGGCGAACCCGCGGGATCCTCATCCTGGGTGCACGGCCACGTTGCTGCCGATCGAGGACGGGCGGTGGCTGGTGACGCTGTCCGGGACTCGCGGTGGTGAGCCTTCGACCGACTCCGACGAGTTCGTCTCCTTTGCTCGGTCGGTGCGGAATCCCGTTGTGGGAGAGCTGATTTCCTCGGCCGAGCCGCTGTCTCCCGTGTACGGCTCGCACAGCACTGCCAATCGGCGGAACTTCTTCGAGCGCCTGAAGTCCTGGCCTGCCGGGGTGTTGGCGCTGGGTGACTCCGTCGCCACGTACAACCCCGTTTACGGGCACGGGATGTCGATCGCGGCGCAGAGTGCTCAGGCGCTGGATTCCGGGCTGCGTTCAGGTCTTGGCGCTCAGCGGATCCAGCGCGACATCGGCAAGGTCGTCGACGGGGCGTGGGCCATGGCGACCAACCAGGACATCCTCTATCCGGGTGCGGTCGGGAAGCCGTTGCCGCTGGCCGGTCGAGTGCTGCAGCGCTATGTGGACCGGTTGGTGCGCACGGCCACGTCCGAGGCCGCTGTCACGCGGGCGTTCCTGGAGGCGTTCACGTTGTCCGGGCCGATGGCGAACCTGGTGAGCCCTCGAGTGGTGTGGGCGACGATGCGCGGACCCCGGCGCTCGGTGTCGCCGGAGCCCACGCTGACCGCTGCGGAGCGGGAGCGCGTCACATCCGCGGAGTGAAGTCCGTGCTCGTCACGTACTCCATCGCCGTGGCGAACACCGGGTCTTCCATCCTGGCGTTCAGCTCGTCCGCCGTGGGTTCGGCGACCCGCCGGTGGATCCACCACAGGTTGCCGAACGGGTCGGCGAACCTGCTGACCCGATCACCCCAGAACAGCTCGGTCGGCTCGGTGAGGACCCTCGATCCCAGCTCCGCGGCGCGCTTCAATGTCCCGGCGTCGTCCGCGACGTAGAGACGCAGGAAGGCCGGGGTCTTGGGCCAGTCCGGCTTGTCGAACAACATCACCACGGAGTCGCCGATGCGGACCTCGGCGTGGCCGATCTCCGGGGCCTCACCGACGCGGCCGAGCTCGGTCGCGTCGAACACCTCCGTGATGAAGTCGATCAGCTCGGCGGTGCGGCCTCGCGTGATGATCCACGGCGTCACGGTGTGGTAGCCCTCGGGCACGACGTTCATCGATCTGTCCCTTCGTCGCTGTCGGGACGACCGTATGAGTCATATAGGACCGATCGGGTCCTAGTTCTGAACTAGATTCGAGACCATGAGTGATGCGGCCCGAGACCGTGCGGCAGGACGTCGACCGGCCGCACGACCCGGCTGTCTCGTCGGCCCGCGCAGTCGGTTCCGCCCACACCGCCACGCGGCACGACATGGGCCACCCCAGCCGCCCCGCCTCCAACCGCCACGGAGACACCGCATGAGTGACGCCGCACGCCTGCTCCGCCTGCTCTCCCTGCTGCAGACTCCACGCGAATGGCCCGGCAGCGAACTGGCCGAACGACTCGCCGTCACGCCGCGCACGGTGCGGCGCGACATCGACCGGCTGCGCGACCTCGGGTATCCCGTCGAGGCCTCGATGGGCGTGCTGGGCGGGTACCGGCTGGTCGCGGGCAAGGCGATGCCACCGTTGCTGCTCGACGACGAGGAAGCGGTCGCCATCGCGGTCGGGCTCAGGACCGCGGCGCGGCAACCCGTGGCGGGCATCGCCGAGGCGTCGCTGCGGGCCCTGCAGAAGCTGCAGCAGGTGCTGCCGCCCCGGTTGGCGCGCCGGGTGTCGTCGCTGACGTCGGCCACCGCGCCGTCCGCGGCCTCGTTCGCCTCGCTGGTCGACCCGGCCCAGCTCACGGTGATCGCCGGAGCGGTGCACGCCAAGGAGCGCGTGCGGTTCGGGTACGTGGGAATGGAGGGCGCGGTGTCGAAGCGGCACGTCGAGCCTGTTCAGTTGGTGGCGCTGGGCCGGCGCTGGTACCTCCTCGCCTTCGACGTGGAACGGGACGACTGGCGGATCTTCCGGATGGACCGCATCTCGGACGCGCTGAGCACTGGCGCTCGGTTCTCAGCGAAAACCCCGCCGGGTGGGGACGCCACGGAGTACGTGACGCAGAAGATGTACGAGTCGGCGCCGACCTATCGGGCCCGCGCGACGCTGAAACTGCCCGTGGACCTGGCACGGGCACGGCTGGCGGACTTCGCCGGCGACCTGGAAGCCCTCGACGACACCACGTGCACGTGGCACAGCAACGAGGACACGATCGACTACCTCGCGTTCCGCCTGACCTTGCTGGGATGTGAGTTCACCGTGCAGGGCCCACCGCAGCTGACAGATCACCTGCGGAACCTGGGCGAGCGGATCAGCCGCTCGGTGGCGACGCCCTGACGCCCAGCACCGGCTGACCGCCCAGCACACCGTTGTAGGACCGGTCCCACGGCCAGCGGCCAGACTCGTCCGCGTGCACGAGTTGCAGGGCGGCGATGCCCTCGCCGTACAGCCGGGCAGTCACCAGGAGGTGCGCCCACGGGCGGGCGACGCGCACCACCTCCAGCAGCGGGCCGCCGTCCAACGCGAACTGCTGCCCCGGCGAGGGAACGCAGCTGTGGGCCAGGTGCTCGGCGGTGTCGTCGAGGAGGCGGCCCGCCTCCAGGACCGGCAGGCCCGTGACGACGAGCTCGGGCAGGCCGCGCAGGGTCAGGCCGACCGTGTAGGCCCAGGGCGGATGAGCTCTGTCCCGTTCGATCGCCTGGACGGCCCAGCCGCGCGCGTCGATGCAGCGGCGCAGCGTGGCCAGGTGTTCTTCCATGCGGCTGGCGGGGTGGTCGCAGTCCCAGCACATCAGGGGCTCCTCTGGGTCGGGGTGAGTGGGCGAGGTCGTGCCTCGTCCAGTGTGCCGAGGAGCACCGACAAGATCGTTTGGGCAGTTCGTGGACAGAAAGTGGACAAACGATCTGTCGGCCGTCTGGATCGTTAATCTGCGACGCACGGAGGATCGTCCATGCGCCAACGAACGCTTCTCATCGCGTTGTCAGCCATCGCAATCGTCGCGGCGGCCGGGATCGTGATCGTGCTTCAGCCCGGCGAGGCTGCGGTGCAACGACAGCAGCAAGGCTTCACCGTCTCCTTCGCCGCGGCGGAGAGTGCGCTCGGGGAAGACCGCGAGAACCAGCTCAGGGACTGGGCGCGGATCGGGCTCGCCGCACACCTCGACCTGGACACGCAGGCGATGCGTGACGCGTTCTTCGACGCGTTTCCCATCAGGGACAACGGGTTCGCGGACCTGGCCAGGCAGCCGACGGGCCCTGGCAGGGCGCTGCTGCACCAGGACACCCTCCACCTGCTGATTCCACGCGACGACGTCAACGACAAGCGCACGGCAGGACTCCTGCTCGACCAGCACCGCACCGACACCGGCAACGACCCGGCCAAGGTGCAGCTCCACCGGTACGAGATCCGCGACACCGCCATCGCCATCACCGACGAGGACACCCAGTCCACCAACGACTTCCGCGCGCAGAACGGCTACGTCGCGGAACGTGTCGACGACGGCCTCGGCAAATTCCTCGCCAAGGCGAAACACCTGTCCACACTGGAGGTTCACGGCAACGAGGTGTGGGCGGGTGGCTGGAACTGGCCGGGCCCCGACGTCACCGCCGAGGACATCTCGGTGCTGCAACGGGCCTACGCCAAGCACGACCAGCCGGCGTTCTCCCTCGACCCGCCGAGCGAAACCCCGACGCGCGAGGACATCCAGGCAGCGCTCAAGAACGTCCCCGAGCAGACCGTCGACCAGCTCCTCGCCGGTGCGACAGATCCGAGACTGGTCCGGGCAGGACTTCTCGAACAAGCGACACCGGACGAGCTGAAGGCCAACGGTCTGCCCACCGACCGCACCGACCTGTGGACGATGCTGAACGTCCTCGAAAACCGCCCGCTCTACAACGAGGCGCGTTACGAGGGCGGCATCGAGGGCACCGAGGTCGGCATGACGCTCTTCTACACCGACCTCATCGCCAAGCAGTGGGTCGACGGCGTCGGCGACGGCGTCCCGACGATCACCGGGTTCGTCCCGGACAGCCAGGCCGTCACCCCACCTGCCCACTGCGCCACCAGCTCCAGCACGGAAAGCGGCAGGCTCTGGTTCGGCCAGAACGACAAGGCCTTCAGCTTCACGAACGACAAGGCCTCACTGGGTGCGCAGTCCACCCGGCTGTTCTCCCGCTTGGACGGCGCGGAAGGTGAGGTCGAGCCCAGCTACTCGTTCGGCAGAGGCCTGCGGTGGTGGGACGAGCACTACCAGGAGGTCGCCGACCACGAGGCCCAGTACGCGCGGCTCGACCAGGTCATGCGCTGGAGCGGCGCCCTGGAGTGGTTGCAGAGCAAGGGAAAACAGCTCCCCGAGACCGAACCGAGGAACGATCTCGAGTTCGCCGACTGGTACCACGACC
This sequence comes from Pseudonocardiales bacterium, assembly GCA_032230575.1. GTDB lineage: Bacteria > Actinomycetota > Actinomycetes > Mycobacteriales > Pseudonocardiaceae > Lentzea. The sequence goes on from JAVXWK010001069.1 coordinate 7,850, forward strand.
GCACAGATCTCAAGGAACGCAGCGATGTCCGCCCGATCGAGCCCCCGTCGGCGAAGCACGAAGCGGTGCTCACCAAGCCCTCCAAGGCGTACAGGAACTGCGGCTTCTACGGCGTGCGTGGCGGCGTCTCGCTCGGCGACGCGATCGCGCGCGTCGGCGACGGCTACCAAGCCGACCTCCCCCCACCGATCAAACGAGCCGGACCGACCGACAAGTCCTCAACCCTCAGCAACGGCTCCGGAAAAATCGCCGAGGTCACCGTCGACAACCGGCACCAGGTGGTCGACCGGGTCGAGCGCACCATCACGACCTCCAACGGCACGGCCAGAACCGAGACGAGGGCAACCGGCCGGCAGGTCATCCCGCTGGGCGACCTGAAGGTCGTGCAGCCGGGCACGAACGTGCGCGAGCTCGCCACCACGCTCAAAGCCGAGCAGGGCAGGATCGACTACCGCGTCGACTACCAGGGCAACCACCTCGGCACGCTCACCACGGCCAAGTCCCGGTCGTTCATCTCCCTAGGCTGGGCCAAGGGCATCGTCAACAGGATGGTCCAAGCGCTGCAACCGATCCAGCGCGGCAAGAACCTCAACGAC
>JAVXWK010001089.1:0-3959 GCA_032230575.1 Pseudonocardiales bacterium
TCAACCTCACGTTGATGAAAGCTCCCCTCATCGCATTTCAGGCCTTGCGCTCTTCCAGCCACTTCTCGCGGTGCGTGCGCCAGCGGTCCAGCATCGAGCCGAGCTCGGCGTGGCAGAACCGGAAGAACTCGCGCGTCTCGTCCAGCCGCGTTCCCGCCTCGGTGTCCGCGCCGAGCGTCGTCACGCCCTCGCCGAGCACCTCGTCGATCATTCCGAGCATCTGGTCCTTGCGGAACGTCGCCTCGTACCAGACGTTGTCGCGCATCCGGTAGACGTCCCGGCGCGATCCCGGCTCGCGCTCGCGGCTGACGATCTGGACCGTGGTCAGGTAGCGCACCGCGCCCGACACCGCCGCCGGTGAGATCTGCAGCAGGTCGGCGATCTCGGCTGAGGTGAGCCGTCCCGAGTCCGTCGTCATCAGCGCCGCGAGGATGCGAGCCGGCATGCGGGGCACGCCGGTGTCCGCCAGAATTCCGCCGAAGCGTTCGACGAACTGGCTCACCGCCTGCGTGTCACGCTGTGTAGCTCTCGTCACGGCGGCATCATCCCCTTTCGTCAGCCGATCGGGCAAAATTTACGTACTTCACGAAGTTGTGAAAGAAGTGTAGCTTACCGGGCATGACATCTGCGATATCCGTGTCGGGCCTGGTCAAGACCTTCGGCCCGACGCGTGCACTGGATGACCTGAACCTGGACGTCCAGACCGGTGAGGTGCACGGCTTCCTCGGCCCGAACGGGTCCGGCAAGTCGACGACGATCCGGATCCTCCTCGGCCTGCTGCGTGCCGACTCCGGCACCGCGCGGCTGCTCGGCGGCGACCCGTGGAAGGACACCGCCGCCCTGCACCGCCGCCTCGCCTACGTCCCCGGCGACGTCAACCTCTGGCCCAACCTGACCGGTGGCGAGGTCATCGACCTGCTCGGACGGCTGCGCGGCGGCTTGAACAAGGCCCGCCGCGAGCAGCTCCTGGAGCGGTTCGAACTGGACCCGCGCAAGAAGGGCCGCACCTACTCCAAGGGCAACCGGCAGAAGGTCGCCCTCGTCGCCGCGCTGTCGAGCGACGTGGAACTGCTGATCCTCGACGAGCCGACCTCGGGCCTCGACCCGTTGATGGAGGCCGTCTTCCAGGACTGCATCAACGACGAACGCGAGCGCGGCCGCACCGTGCTGCTCTCGAGCCACATCCTGGCCGAGGTCGAGGCGCTCTGCGACCGTGTCTCGATCATCCGCAACGGCCACATCGTCGAGACCGGCACGCTGTCCGAGCTGCGGCACCTGACCCGCACGTCGATCTCCGCCGAGCTCGCGGGTCCGCCGAACGGGCTGACGTCGATGGCCGGCGTGCACGACCTGGTCGCCGAGGGCAACCGCGTGAAGTTCGAGGTCGACTCGGACAAGCTCGACCCGGTGCTCAAGCAGCTCGTGTCGTCGGGCGTGCGCACGCTGACCTCGCAGCCTCCGACGCTGGAAGAGCTGTTCCTGCGGCACTACGAGGACGCGAAATGACCGGTACCTGGAACCTCGTCCGGCTGGCGCTGCGCCGGGACCGGATCCTGCTGCCGATCTGGGTCCTGTTCCTGGTGTTCACCACGCTGTCGACGACGACCGCGCTGCAAGAGCTGTACGGAACGGAACAGTCACGGGCGCTTCTGGGCGCCACCGCGAACGCCAACTCCGCGTTCCTCGCGATGCTCGGCCCGTTGCACGACTGGTCGTCGCTGGGCGGTCTGGTGGTGTGGCGTTGGGGGGTGTTCGCGGGCCTGTTCGTCGCGATCATGGCCATGCTGGTCGTCACGCGGCACACACGCGCAGAAGAAGAAGCTGGGCGCACGGAGCTGATCGCCGCGACGGTCGTCGGACGGCACGCACCGCTGGCCGCAGCGGTGATCGTCGCGGGCGGCACGAGCCTGCTGATCGGCGTGCTGCAGGCGCTGGTGCTGATCGGCAAGGACCTCGACCCGGCGGGCGCGTTCGCGTTCGGACTGTCCACGGCCTCGGTCGGGCTCGTCTTCACCGGTGTCAGCGCGTTCGCCGCTCAGCTGTCGGAGAACTCGCGCGTGTCCAACGCGATCGCGGGCGGGTTCCTCGGCGTGACCTACCTGCTGCGCGCCGCCGGTGACGCGGCGGGGGAGTCAGGTCCGCAGTGGCTGACCTGGTTCTCGCCGATCGGCTGGACCGAGCACGTCCGCTCGTTCGCCGACAACAGGTTCTGGGTGCTCGGCATCTCGCTGGCCTTCACCGTGGTGCTGGTCGGCGTCTCCGCGTGGATCGTGACGCGCCGGGACGTGGGACTGGGCTTGCTGTCCGCGCGCCTCGGGCCTGCTCACGGCACGATCGGCACGCCGTTCGGGCTGGCCTGGCGGTTGCAGAAGGGCTCGCTGATCGGCTGGTCCATCGCGCTGCTCGCGGTGGGCGTGATCTACGGCAGCGTCGCCCAGGCCGTCGGGCAGATGGTGCAGGACAACCCGACGCTCGGGCAGATCGTCAGCAAGATCGGCGGCGCCGACGCGATGGTGGACGCGTTCTTCGCCACCGTCACCCAGCTGCTGGGCCTGATCACCTCGATCTACCTGGTCCAGGCGGTGCTGCGGCTGCGTTCGGAGGAGACCGCGTTCCGCGCCGAGCCGATCCTGGCCACGCCGGTCTCGCGCTGGGGCTGGGTGGCGTCGCACGCGGCGTTCGCACTGGTCGGCGGCGCGGTCGTGCTGGCGGCGTCCGGTCTCGGCCTGGGACTGGTCTACGGCCTGCAGACCGATGACGTCGGCGGGGTTCTGCCGAGGATGGTGGGAGCCGCACTCGCCCAGCTCCCGGCCGCATGGGTGATCGCGGGTGTGGCGCTGGTGTTGTTCGGACTGTTCCCGCAGCTCACGGGCGTCAGCTGGGCCGCGGTGTCGGCGGCTCTGGTGCTCACGCTGCTCGGCCCGGCCCTGCAGCTGGATCAGTGGGTGCTGGACGTCTCGCCGTTCACGCACATCCCGAAGTACCCGAACATCACCGCGGGGCCGCTGCTGTGGCTCACCGGGGTGGCGGTGGTGCTTCTGGCTGCGGGGTTCGCCGGGTTCCGGCGCCGCGACCTGACCACGTGATGATCGCCGGCACGGTGATCAGCAGACCGGCCGGCACGAGAAAGCCCAGCAACGGATGGGCCTGGTAGAGCGGGACGAACGCGAGCGGGGCCACGGCAGCGCCCATGAAGCGCAGTGACTGCACGACACTGACGCTGCCGCCCCTGTTGGCGTTGTCGCTCTGCAGCACCAACGCGTTGATGCTCACGAGCACACCTTGGGCGGCCGCTCCGGTGAGCGCCCACGAGAGGACGGCGATCGCCGCGAACGGTGTCGTGCCCACGGCCGCGACGAGGCCGCCGCCCAGCGTCGCTCCGATGACGACAGTCGTGGTGGCACCGAACCTGTCGATCGCCCTGCCGACGTACCGCGCGGTCAGGAAGCCCACGATGCCGAACCCGGTGAGCAGCACACCGCGTTGACCCGCGCCGAGCCCGAACACGTCGGCCAGCCGGAACGCGACGAGGAACGACAGCCCGCCCAGGCAGCCCCAGCCGATGAACCCCACGAACGCGGGCCGCAGCGTGCTCGGCACGAAAGCACTGCGCAGGCTCGCGTCGCGCTCCGGCTCCGCATCGGTTTCCGGCACACCGAGGATCGCGAGTGCGATGGCGACCACGGTGATCACCACGAACGCCAGCCGCCAGTCGACCTCGGCGGCGAGACCACCGACGAGCGGCGCGGACGTCTGGCCAGCGGCCTGCATCGCCCCGAACAGCCCGAGTGCGCGGCCGAGCTTCTCCTTCGGCGTCGAGGCGGCGATCACGGCGAGCAGCACCGGCGTGGTGAACGAGTTCGCGGCACCTTGCAGCGCCCGCGAGGCCAGCAGCAGCTCGAAGGTCCACGCACTCGCGGCGAGTGCGGACGTGACGGCGTAAGCGATGTACGCGATGC
>JAVXWK010001093.1:0-4670 GCA_032230575.1 Pseudonocardiales bacterium
CGGCACTGACGCCGCGGGTGAGCTCTACGTGCTGGCCAAGGCGAACGGCAAGATCTGGAAGGTCACCGGGACGATCCAGACGCTCGAAGCCTGCGATCCGGGCAGCGATGTCGTCAGCGGTGTGACCGCTGCTCGCGACTGGAAGCCTGTCACGCCTTCACGTTGGCGCTTCCCAGGCACCGAAGTGGTGCTGTCGAAGGCTGGTTCGGTCAGGCCCGGCCCGCGGCGTCCCAACGAGTACGCGGTCGTCACCAGGGGACCGGTGTTCGGCAACGTGACCATCGACGCCCAAGTGCGGCTGGACACGCCCGTCTCGCAGAAGGACCGCGACGTGGTGATCGTGTTCGGGTACCAGTCGGACACGCGGTTCTACTACGCGCATCTCTCGTCGGACAACAAGATCTACCCGCACAACGGGATCTTCCTCGTCGACAACGCCGACCGGCTGCGCATCGACGACCAGTGGAACGGCTCGGTCGGCGCGCCGCCCGCCGTGACGGACATGAAGTGGCACAAGGTCCGCATCACGCACTGCACGGACACCGGGGTGATCGCGGTGTACATGGACGGCTCGTCGCAGCCGTTGATGACCGCGACCAGCACCGCATTGAAGTCCGGGCGCGTCGGGTTCGGTTCGTTCGACAACATCGGCCGGGTGGCCGACCTTCGGATCAGCGGAAAGGCTCAGTGATGAGGAAAGCTCTGCCGGGACTCTGTCTTGTGCTGGCGCTCGCCACACCGGCACAGGCGGACCCGCCCTCGGAGGTGTTCCCCGGCATCGCGTCCGCGGTCGTCAACCACTACGACTTCGAGCACCCGCTGGCCGGTGACCCGAAGAAGGAGGACGACCAGGGCAGGGCCGACTCGCGCACACCGATCTCGTTGATCAACGGCGGCGCGGCGATGCGCACGGCCGATGGTGCCTTCCCGGGTTCGAAGACGTCGTTGCAGCTCAAGCAGGTGCAGCCGAACAAGAAGAGCAACGACGACTGGAAGGCAGGCCTTTACAGCACTTCCGGTGTCGCGTCGATGAAGGCGTTCAGCAAGGCGCGCGGCATGTCGATCATGACGTGGGTGAAGGTCACCGGCGAGGCGCCGGCGCGGAACTCGAACTCGTCCGGTACGGGTGATTTCTACGGCGCCATCGGGTTCGCTGGAATCCTGTCCGGAGACTCCGACGGGCACGCGGCACGGGCGTTGCTGGAGGCGGAGAACCACGACGGCGGGATGAAGCTGATCGCGCTGGGCCGCCGGATCGACGGCGGCGACAAGCAGTTCTGGGTGTCCAAGGCCGACCTCAAGACGTTGCTGCCGCAGGGGAAGTGGGTCTTCCTGGCCGGGACGTTCGACTTCGACAACGGCACAGTGGGGTTGTACCTCGACGGCAAGCCGGTCGATGGCGCGTACGCGGTCAAGGGCGATCCGTGGAAAGTCATCGGAGCACCTGAGCCCGACGTGACCTCAGCCGCGAACCCGCGCGGTATCAAGATCGGCGGCAGCCACCCGCAGAACAACAAGGAAACCAATGCCTGCAACTGTCTTCTGGACGGGCTCATGTTCCTGGATCGCGCGTTGACGGCCGACGAGGTGCGCGGACAGTACGACTGGGTCACCAAAGGTCGGAGGTGAAGGGGTTGTAACCACCCTATTAGCTAGGTAGATTCCGGTGGCCGCCGCAACGGAAAGCGCTTTCCGCTGCCGTGCTGCCACGGCCTGGCCCACAGGGTGGTGGGGGATGTACAGACGGTTGTCTCTGGCTGTCACAACGTTCGTGCTCTCAGCGTTGCTCGTGCCCATCGCATCGGCCCAATCGGATGCGCCGATCGCCGACCCGTTGCCCACGCCCGGTGCCTCTGGCATCGGCCTGGAGCTGACCGAGGTCGCGCAGCTGCCGGAGTCGAAACCGGTTCCGCCGCCGACCGACGCTCGTCTGCGCCGCTACAACCGGATCAACTACCTCGGCGAGCTGCCCGACGGCTCCGGGCGGCTGTTCGTGCCGGACATGAACGGCAAGCTCTACCTGCTCGACCACGGCGTCCAGCACGCCTACCTGGACCTCGGTGCCGTGGTGGGCCCCGACTTCCACAACCACAAGGGCCTGGGCAGCGGTTTCGGGTTCACCGCGTTCCACCCGAACTTCAAGCGCAACGGCAAGTTCTACACCGTGCACACCGAGGCCGGTTCCGCGCTGACGACGAAGAAGCCCGACCTGCCGTCACCCGCGGACATGCAGGTCCAGGGCGTGATCACCGAGTGGACGGCGGCGGACCCCAAGGCTGATCTGTTCGCGGGCACGCACCGCGAAATCCTGCGCGTCGGCTACGCGTCGTTCATCCACGGGTTCCAGGAGATCGGCTTCAACCCGAACGCGCACTGGTGGGACGAGGACTACAACCTGCTCTACGTCGCGTCCGGGGACGGCGGCATCGGTCTCACCACGACCGTCCCGCAGGACCTGGCGCTGCCGCAGGGCAAGATCCTCCGCATCGACCCGAGCGGGAAGAACGGCGTGAACGGCCAGTACGGCATTCCGCGCGCGAACCCGTTCGTCGCTCGGGCGGGCGCCTTGGGCGAGATCTACGCCTACGGCATGCGCGACCCGTACCGGTTCAGCTGGGACTCCGGCGGTTCGCACAAGATGTTCCTGGGGCACATCGGCGAGAAGGCCGTCGACTCGGTCTACGAGGTCCGCAAGGGCGCCAACCTCGGCTGGAGCGAGCGGGAAGGGCTCTGGCAGTACCGCAAGGGCGACCCGTCCTGCGGTGTGTTCCCGCTGCCCGCCGACGACGCGAAGTACGGCTACACCTATCCCGTGACCGCGTTCGACCACAACCGGCTCGCGTCTTCGAGGCCGTGTGCCGACAGCGGCAACGCCTTGATGGGCGGCTTCGTCTACCGCGGCTCGAAGATCCCCTCGTTGCGGGGCAAGTACATCTACGGCGAGGGCGTGAAGGGCCTCATCTACTACGCAGAAGAGCGTGAGATGCGCGCGGGCAAGCCGATGGCCACGACGCGCGAGATGATGGTGTACGTGGGTGGTCAGCTGACCACGATGAAGGCGCTGGTCAACGATCCGAACCGGGTCGACCTGCGGTTCGGCCGGGACGCCGCCGGTGAGCTCTACGTGCTGGCCAAGGCGAACGGCAAGATCTGGAAGGTGACGGGTGCTCGCACCTTCGCCTCCTGCCGCACCGGACATGACTTCGTGGCCGGCGCCTCCGGTTCGCGTTCCTGGGAGCCCGTGACGCCCGCGTTGTGGCAGTTCCCCGGCCGTGAAGTCGTGCTGGCGCAACCGGGTGTTCAGCGCCCTGGTCCTCGTCGTCCGTTCGAGTACGCGGTCCTGAAGAAGGGCCCGGCGTTCGGCTCGGTGCAGATCGACGCCTCGGTGCGGCTCGACACGCCGGTGTCCGAGTCCAACCGGGACGTGATCATCGTGTTCGGCTACAAGTCGGACACCGAGTTCTACTACGCACATCTCTCGTCCGACAACACGATCTACCCGCACAACGGCATCTTCGTCGTGAACAACGCAGACCGCCTGCGCCTCGACCACCAATGGGACGCCGCACGTTCCGTCGGCGCCGCGCCGGCGGTGACGGACACGGCCTGGCATCGCGTTCGGGTCAGACAGTGTGCTGACACCGGCGAGATCGCTGTGTACATGGACGGCTCGCCGTACCCGTTGATGACGGCCGTGGACAAGACGTTTGCTTCTGGGCGTGTCGGCTTCGGCTCGTTCGACAACATCGGCAGGCTGCGCGACCTTCGCGTGCAGGGCAAGGGAGTGCGGTGATGAGACGACTGCTCGTTCTCGGTGTGGCCACGTTGTTCTTCGTGGGACTGGCCGCACCCGCGCAGGCCACGTTCGGCACGGTGCTGCCCACGTTGTCCCGCAACCTGGTGTCGTACTACGACTTCGAGCACCCGGTGCGTGGCAACAAGGCCCTGGAACAGGACAGTGGCCGCTCGGGCACTGCTCTCTCGCTGATCAACGGCGGCGGTGACATGCGCGTGCGGGACGGTGCGTTCTGGCGCAGCCGCAACTCGTTGCAGCTCAAGCAGGTCAATCCCACAGTCGCCGGCAACGACGACTGGAAGGCAGGCCTCTACAGCGAAACCGGAGTCCCCTCGCTCCGCGCGTTCAACGGCACGCGCGAGGCGTCGATCATGGGCTGGGTGAAGATGACGGGCCAGAACCCGGCCCCGAACTCGAACTCGGCCAACCCCGCCGACTTCTACGGCGCGATCGGCCTGGCGGGCGTGCTCACGGGCGACTCCAACGGCCACACCGTGCGCGCGCTGCTGGAGCTGATCCAGGTCGACGGCGAACTGAAGCTCGTCGCCCTGGCGCGGCGGATCGACGGCGGCGACTCGCAGACGTTCGCCGCCACCGAGCCCTGGCAGAAGTTGTTGCCGCAGAACGAATGGGTGTTCCTCGCGGCGACGTTCGACTTCGACACCGGCGCGATGGTCCTGTACCGCAACGGAAAGCCCGTCGACGGCAAGTACGTCGTCGCGGGCGATCCGTGGAAGCTGGAGGGTGAGCCGGAGCCTGACGTGGCCACGGCCACCGACCCGCGCGGTATCAAGATCGGCGGGAGCTACCCGCAGAACAACCGCGAGGGCAACGCCTGCAACTGCCGGATGGACAGCCTGATGTTCCTCGACCG
>JAVXWK010000355.1:0-12564 GCA_032230575.1 Pseudonocardiales bacterium
GCAAGCACCTCGTCCTGGAGAAGCCGATCGCGGAGACGGTCGAAGTCGCCGAGCAGCTGGTGGCAGCCGTCGAGGACGCCGGCGTCGCGTCACTGGTCGTGCTGACCCGCCGCTACGCCCCGGAGACCAAGGAGATGCTCGCCCAGCTGCACCGCACGGGCGGCTGGACCGGAGCCGACAGCCGCTGGCTCGCGGGCGCCCTGCTGGACGGCCCGTTCTCGAACTCCCCGTGGCGCCACGACAAGGGCGCGCTGGACGACGTGGGGCCGCACGCGTTCGACCTGCTCGACGCGGCTCTCGGCGAGATCACCGACGTGATCGCGGCGAACGTGTCGGAGACCGGTTTGTGGCAGCTGATCCTGCAGCACGCGGGCGGCGCCACCAGCACCGTGTCGCTGTGCCTCTCGCTGCCGATGCAGCCGCCGTTCGCGGATTTCACGGTGTTCGGAACCAACGGGCACCGAACGCTGTCCAACCGCGACACCCCTGCTCTGGACTGCTTCACCAACCTGCTCGACGACTTCGTGGCCATGGTGCACAGCGGCACCACGACCCACGAGTGCGACGTGCGCCGCGGCCTGCACCTGCAGCGGATCATCGATCTCGCGAGGCGCAAGGCCGGGGCGTGACGTCCTACTGCGGCAGGTGCCCGTTGTTGGACGTGCCGAACGCCGACTGACGCGCCGAGGACCGGTCGATCTGCCAGCGACCGGTGTCGGTCGCCTTCGCCCCGGTCTGCTCCCGCTGCGCCAGCTCCTCGTGCAGCTGCTGCAGCAGGGCCCGCTCCCGTTCGCTCAGGTTCGCGTCCACGGACGACGGCTCCGGCGTCTCGGCCAGGGCGGCCTGCAGGGCTGCCAGCTCGTCCGGCTTCAGCTCCGTGGTCACCTCGGCCCGGTTGATCGGCATGGGCTCCGGCAGGGCCTCGATCTCCGGCTCGGCCGGGGCCATCGAGATCCGCTTCACGGGCTTCGGCGGGAACGGCTGCGAGCCCTCGACGGAGGGTGTGCGCAAACGTCGTGAGCCGGTCTCTTCCACTACTGGCTCCGGCGCCGGTGTCGGCTCGGCCACCGGCGCCGGAGCGGAAACGTCTTCTGACTGGTCGAACCAGGTGGGCTGCTCGTGCAGTGGCACGGCGGCCTGCGTCGGCGGAGGCGAGACGGGTGCTCCCGAGATCGGCACCGGACGCGACGCCGTCACCGCGGAGGCGTGGTAGTCGCTGAGCTGCGTGCCGACGGCCAGAACCTCGACGGCGGCACGGATGCCCGCCTTGCGCAGCACCGCGTCGACTCGGTACGAGGTCGCGGGCGCGAAGCCCTGCGGACCGATGTCCACGAGCACCACGCGCTGCGGCAGCGGGCCCGGCGTGGAACCGGCCGGGGACGAACGCCAGACGCAGCGCACCGAACGGATGTCCGGCAGCACCGACACAGCTCGGTTCAGCACGCCCGAGAGGTCCGCGGCCGGGTCGTGCTCGGCGGTGAACCGGTGGCGCACGAACGGCAGCACCTCGACGACCGGCAGGCGGTCGGTCAGGGCAGCGTCGGAACGCACCTCGTGCAGCGCCCACGTGATGGCTGCTCTCTCGTCCGGCAGCACCGGGATGCTGCCCGCGACAAGAGTGCCCACGAGCAGCTCGACCGCCCGGTCGAGCTCTCCGACCGCGAGGAACTCTCGTGCCTGCGACAGGGCGTCGTCGTCGACCCGCCCGGCCATCGACAGCAGGAGATCGTGGAGACGGACCGGCAGACCGACACCGTCGTTCGTCACGTCAACTCTCCTTAGCTGAGCACCAGGTGCTCCTCGGACTCGGCGCCGGCGCACACCAGCTCCGATGCCGCCAACGCCGCCCGGTGGTAGGGCGGAAGGTCCAGACCGGACGGCACGACCTCCACACAGGGGTCGTGTTCGCCCAATGCCCGCAGAACGCGCTGCAACTCGCCGGTCAGCCGGGCGTGGCCGGTGGTGGCGGCTACCAGCAGGACGCGGTTGATCCCGGAGGGACCGATGCGCCAGCAGGAGCGAACCTCACCGACCCCGTGCCGGCCTCGCAGCGTGGCACCGAGGACGACGGTCGCGGAATCCCCCATCGGCACCCGATCAGGTGATTCCGGGGAAAAGGTGTAGTCGGTGGGTGGCAGTTCGTCCAGCCCTTTGACCGAACTGACAGCACCGGGTTCCGCTCCATAGGGCACCAGCGCGTCCTGCAAAAGGCGCAGTTCATGATCAGTCAGAGGGATGCGTCCGTGCAGCAGAGTGCGCGGCAACGAGCGCGCTAGCACCGCATACGCGTCAGAAGCCGCCCAGTCCCGGTACCGCCACAGCAGGTCGTCCGGAAGGCGTCCGGCGAGCCGCAGCAGCAGTTCGTGGCACGTGTCCGACATGTCACACCTCGACGATCAGTTCGATCTCCACCGGAGCGCCGATCGGCAGCTCGGCCACCCCCACGGCCGACCGGGCGTGCTTGCCCGCGTCGCCGAAGATCTCCCCGAGCAGCTCCGAGGCACCGTTCACGACACCCGGCTGGCCGGTGAAGCCCTCAGCGGAGGCTACGAAACCGACAACTTTCACGACTCGCTTGATCGAGTCAATCCCCACGAGCGAGTGGACCGCGGCGAGTGCGTTGAGGATGCAGGTCGCGGCGTACTGCTTGGCCTCCTCCGGGGAGACCTCGGCGCCGACCTTGCCGGTGGCGGGCAGCTTGCCGTCGACGAACGGCAGCTGGCCGGACGTGAAGACCCAGGAACCGCTCTGCGTGGCGGGCACGTAGGCGGCGAGCGGGGCGGCGACGCCGGGCAGCTCGATGCCGAGCTCCTTCAGGCGGGTGCTCCAGGTGCTCATGCCTTCTCCCGCTTCAGGTACGCGACGTGCTGCTCACCGGTCGGGTTCGTCAGCACGGTGACCAGCTCCCAGCCGTCCTCGCCCCACTGGTCGAGGATCTGCTTCGTGGCGTGGATCAACAACGGCACCGTCGCGTACTCCCACTTCGTCATGTGCGGAGCCTAACTTGCCACTCGAACGACCTATGCGTGGTTCCGGCCGTTCGGGCTACCTTGATCACATGGAGACCTGGCGGGTCATCGCCACCAGTCTGTTCGGAGTGGGCGGGCTGGTGTTGGTGCTCGTCGCCATGGCGCAGGTGCGTGATCGCAAGCACAGTCACCACGCGGACGTCGTCAAGGCGGGCCTGGTCGGGCTCGTGGTCGTGGGCGTCATCACGGTCAGCATCGCGCTGTGGCTGCCCTCGGTCGTCGCGTGGGCGCTGGTCGCCGCAACCGCGATGGCCGTCTTCTTCCTCACCATGATGGATTGACCGACCAGTCCACCTTCGACCGATTTCACACCTAGTCTGGAGGTGTGACGTCGTGGACCGAGGAGCTGACCCGAGCCCGCCTGCACGTGGTCTCCGGCAAGGGCGGCACCGGGAAGACCACGATCGCCGCCGCGCTCGCCCTGGCGCTCGCCACGGGTGGACGCCGGGTGCTGCTGATCGAGGTCGAGGGCCGTCAGGGCATCGCCCAGCTCTTCGACCGCGCCCCGCTGCCGTACTCCGAGGAACGGATCGCGTCCGCTCCCGGCGGCGGTGAGGTCCACGCGCTCGCGATCGACGCCGAGGCCGCGCTGCTGGAGTACCTGGCGATGTTCTACAACCTGGGCTTCGCGGGCCGGACGCTGCGCAAGATGGGCGCGATCGAGTTCGCCACGACGCTCGCTCCCGGCCTGCGGGACGTCCTGCTGACCGGCAAGGTCAAGGAGTGCGTCAACCGCACGGGCAAGGACGGCCGCCACCTCTACGACGCGGTGGTGCTGGACGCGCCACCGACCGGGCGCGTGGTCAAGTTCCTGGACGTCACGAAGGCCATGGCCGACCTCGCGAAGGTCGGTCCGATCAAGGGGCAGAGCGACGGCGTGGTGCGGCTGCTGCACTCCGGCGACACCGCGGTGCACCTGGTGGCGCTGCTGGAGGAGATGCCGGTGCGCGAGACCCTGGACGCCGTCTCCGAGCTCGACGGCGCGGACCTGCGACCGGGCGCGGTGCTCGTCAACCGGGTCCACGCGGCGCGGCTGCCCGCCCGTTCCGTCCCGGTCGCCGCCGAGGGCCGGGTCGACTCCTCCCGCGTGCTCGCCGGGCTGAAGGCGGCCGGGCTGGAGCTCGACGAGCTCACGCTCGAAGGTTTGGTCGACGAGACGGTGGAGCACGCCATCCGGGTGCAGTCACAACAAGAAGCGATGGAACTGCTCAGCGAGTCCGACCTGCCCACGCTCGAACTGCCGGAGCTGACCGACGGGGTGGACGTGGCCGCGCTGTACGAGCTGGCCGAGGTGCTGGTCGCGGCGGGTGTGCGGTGACCGGGAAGCTCGACTTCGACCCGTTGCTGGACGACCCGGCGACCCGAGTCCTGGTCTGCTGCGGCTCCGGTGGCGTCGGCAAGACCACGACGGCGGCGGCGCTGGCGTTGCGGGCGGCCGAACGCGGCCGGCGCGTTGTCGTGCTGACGATCGACCCGGCACGGCGGCTCGCGCAGTCGCTGGGCCTGCGGGAACTGGACAACCACCCGCGCGAGGTCGTCGTCGAGGGCTTCGAGCCCAAGGGCGAGCTGTTCGCGATGATGCTGGACATGCGTCGCACGTTCGACGACATGGTGCTGACCCACGCGGGCCGCGATCGGGCCGACCAGATCCTGTCGAACCCCTTCTACCAGACCATTTCCTCGTCGTTCTCCGGCACGCAGGAGTACATGGCGATGGAGAAGCTGGGCCAGCTGGTGGCGCAGGACGAGTGGGACCTGATCATCGTCGACACCCCGCCGTCGCGGTCGGCACTGGACTTCCTGGACGCGCCGCAGCGGCTCTCGACCGTGCTCGACGGCAGGTTCATCCGCATGCTCTCGGCACCCGCACGCGCGAGCGGCCGCGGGTTGATGAAGATCGTCGGAACCGGTTTCAGCCTTTTCACGCGTGCTGTGTCAACGATCGTCGGTGGCCAGCTGTTGCAGGACGCGTCAACTTTCGTTCAGGCGTTCGACAGCATGTTCGGCGGTTTCCGCGAACGCGCTCAGCGCACGTACGAGCTGCTCCGCTCACCGGGCACCGGATTTGTCGTGGTGGCGGCGGCGGAACCGGACGCATTGCGCGAGGCGAGCTATTTCGTTGAACGGCTCAGCGCGGAGAACATGCCGTTGTGCGGGCTCGTCGCGAACAGGACTCACCCCGTCATCGCGACGGACCTGCCCGCGGCCAACGCGCTCGCGGCGGCGGACGATCTGGACCGCTCCGGGGACGCGCCACTCGCGGCGGCAGTGCTCAGGCTGCATGCGGACCGGGTAGCAGTCGCCGATCGGGAAAGGCGACTGCTGGCCCGGTTCACACGTGCTCACCCCGGCGTTGCGCTGGTCGGCGTGCCCGCGTTGCCCGCGGACGTGCACGACCTGGACGGCCTCCGAGAGATAGGTCGGCGCCTGGCCGGGGAGTGAGCTTTAGCCGACCCTCGTGTCCTCGAGGTGCTCTTGACGTGCGTTGTCGAGCAGCTCGAACCACGAGTCGACGTCTGGACGACGGCGCAGCAGAGCACGGCGTTCGCGCTCGGTCATGCCTCCCCAGACCCCGAACTCGATCCTGTTGTCCAGCGCTTCGGCCAAGCATTCCATGCGAACTGGGCAACCCAGGCACACGAGCTTCGCCTTGCGCTGCTCCGCACCTCGGACGAAGAGCTGATCCGGCTCCTCATCTCGGCACGAAGCGTTGATACGCCAATCCCCCTGGTTCATATCCCCCACTCCTCAGTGCTGTCCAAATGTGGAAATCCGCCACACCCCTGCCACGGATGCCGTAGCGTTCGAGCCACGGCTGCATTCCTTGGACGTTGACGGACTGTAGTGCTGTTCGGTTCCCCGTCCAAGCCTGGGTCACCCGACTGTTACCTGTCTTGCGTACGTCTACTCATGCTGAGTAACGACCCTTACTGATCACCTTCACCCGTTCGTGTACGGCGTACGCTGACCCGCGTGCGAGTCAGGAATGGCGTGCTCAAGATGCTCGGCCTGTGCCTGCTGGCTGGGGTTCTCCTCGCCGGCATGCTGTTCCCCGTCGTGGGCGCGACGGGCCTCGTGTCCAACCGCGCCAGCGACACCGTGGACAGCATCTCGGCCGACCTCGTGACCACGGACCCCCCGTTGATCACCACGGTCACCGACAAGGACGGGCTGCCGATCGCCTACCTGTTCGACCAGTACAGAGTGCTGACACCGCCCGAGAAGATCTCGCCGACGATGAAGGCGGCGCTGATCTCGGTGGAGGACCGCCGGTTCTACGAGCACCAGGGCGTGGACTGGAAGGGCACCATCCGTGCCGGGCTGACGAACCAGGTCAGCGGCTCCGTGTCGCAGGGCGCGTCGACGCTGACCCAGCAGTACGTCAAGAACTACCTGGTGCACGTCGTGGCGCGGAACAACAAGCTGGAGCAGGCCAAGGCGCAGGAGCAGACCATCGCGCGCAAGATGCGCGAGGCACGGATCTCCCTGCAGCTGGAGCGAAAGCTCGGCAAGGAGGAGATCCTCGCCAGGTACCTGAACGTCGTTCCATTCGGCTCGACGATTTACGGCATCGCGGCGGCATCCCAGGCTTACTTCAACACCACTCCCGACAAGTTGACGGTTCCTCAAGCCGCGATGCTCGCCGGAATGGTGAACAGTCCGTCAGCGCTCGACCCCGAAGCGTATCCGGACAAAGCGCTGGAGCGGCGCAACAAAGTGATCGACAGGATGGTCGAGAACGACAAGCTCTCGCGCGATGCCGGTGAGGCCGCGAAGAAGGAAGGCCTCGGTCTCGCGACTCCCGTTCGCACGCCACCGAACGGTTGTGTCGGCGCCGGTCCGGAAAACGGTTTCTTCTGCTCGTACGTGGTGAACTACTTGCAGCGCGCGGGTTTCAGCGAGGAGCAGCTGCGCACCGGCGGTTACACCATTCAGACCACTTTGGACAGAACAGTCACCTCGCAGGCGAAGGCGGCGGCCGAGGCGGGCGTGGCCAAGAACAACGAAGGCATCGCGAACACGATGGCCGTCGTGAAGCCCGGCAAGGAGCGTCACGAGGTGCTGGCGCTGGTCGCGAACCGCGACTACGGCCTGAAGGCGGACCAGAACCAGACGACGTTCGACCTGCCCAGCGGTGTGGAGAACAAGTTCGGCGCCGGATCGGTCTACAAGGTCTTCACGGCCGCGGCAGCGCTGGAGAAGGGCATGGGCATCGAGAACGTCATCGCGACGCCGACCCACCACGTCTCCAAGGTGTTCAAGGGCGGTGCCCAGCGCTGCCCGAGCACCGGTGAACCCGGCACCCGCTGGTACTGCCTGTCGAACTTCGACGGCAGCTATCCCTCGTCGATGCCGCTGCAGCAGGCGCTAGCGACCTCGCCGAACACCGGCTTCGTGATCCTGGAGGAGCAGACCGGCCTCGACGCGGTCGTCGACATGGCCTCGCGGCTCGGCATGCGCGAGACGATGGCGACGAACCTGCAGGGCACCCGGCCGGACCCGAAGGCCAAGGACAAGCAGAACCGCATCTCGCAGACCGAGTTCTACAAGCAGAACGGCGGCAACGCGTCGTTCACGCTGTCGCCCGCGCCGGTGTCCACTCTGGAGCTCGCGAACGTCGCGGCGACCATCGTGAGCGGTGGCAAGTGGTGCCCGCCGACGCCGATCGCCAAGGTGCTGGACCGCAACGGCAAGGTCGTCCCGGTCAACGAGGCGCAGTGCGAGCAGGTCGTCGCGGAGGGCCTCGCGAACGGCCTCGCCGTCGGCATGAGCAAGGACGACCAGGGCAACGGCACCGCCGCGGCCGCCGCCCGTGCCGCCAAGTGGACCCGCCCGATGATCGCCAAGACGGGTACCACCGAGGAGTACAAGTCGGCGGCGTTCATCGGCGCGACCCCGGACTTCGCGGGTGCCGTGCAGACGTTCAACGACGGCACCTCACCGCGCCCGATCTGCCTGGCCGGTGCGGGTCAGCCCCGGTTGTGCGGCGGCGGCAACATCTTCGGCGGCACGATCCCGGCCAAGACCTGGTTCGACACGATGACGAAGGTGCACGGGGCGATCCCGGCGAAGAACCTGCCGTCGGTGGAGCCGCGCTACCTCAAGGGCGGCAAGGAGATCCAGGTTCCCGACGTGGTGGGTCGCCAGTCCAACGACGCGGTGCGGATCCTGGAGCAGGCCGGCTACAAGGCGAGCCAGCAGACGGTCAACTCCGAGCAGCCGAAGGGCACTGTCGTGAGCCAGACGCCGCGCGGCAACGCGTTGCGCGGCACGATCATCACGCTCTTGGTGAGCTCGGGCTACGTGCCGCCGCCGGTGGCGACGGAGCCGTCGAACAGCAACCCGAACCAGCCGCCCACCAACCCCGGAAACCCGAACGAGCCGCCACCGATCACGTTGCCGACCGAACCCGGTGAGCCTCGCTAGAGCATGGCTTTGAGGCGCTGCACGCTGGCGTCGATGTGCTTCTGGATCTCGGCGACCGCCCTGTCGCGGTCGCCGGATCTGATCGCGTCGAGAATGACCTCGTGCTCGGCCACGACCTCCTCCGGTGACTCTGTTCTCGTGAGAACCGTGAGGTAGAAGCGCAGCTCCTTGGTCATCGCCGCGAAGAACTCGTCGAGCCTGGAGCTGTCGAGCAGCGCGACGATCTTCTGGTGGAAGGCCAGGTCGCGGTCGACGATCTGGCTCGTGTCACCGGTCCTGGTGGCTTCTTCAAGTTCGTCGAACGCCTTGGTGATCGCTTCGAGCTGCTCTGGGCGTGGTGTGCGGGCCGCTGCGGCCGTTTCGAGGCGTTCGCGGGCGGTGTAGAGGGCCTCGACGTTCTCCGGTGTCGGGGCGATGACGACGGCGCCGCGGTTGACCTCGTAACGCACGAGACCGGTCAGCTCCAGGATGCGGACGGCCTCGCGGATGGTGTTGCGCGCGACGCCCAGCTCGGCCGCGATCGCGCTCTCCCTGAGCCTGTCACCAGGGCCGAAAGCGCCGGCCATGATCCGTTCGGAGAGGCCGTCGGCGAGCTGCTGGGCCGTGGTGGTGCGGCGCACTTCGAGGCCGTCGAGGGCGGACATGTGGCCAGTTTAACCAGTTGCTCTGCAGTTCAACTGTACTACAGTTCAACGTCATGGACCTCACCAAGTTCCAGGCGCTCAGCTTCGACTGCTACGGCACGCTCATCGACTGGGAGAGCGGGCTCGCCGCGGTGCTCTCACCCTGGGCGCGCTCCGAGGGGCTCTCACTGTCCGACGAGGAGTTGCTGCTCGCCTACAGCTCGCACGAGGCGGCCGTGGAGGCTGAGGCTTTCAGGCTGTACCCGGACGTGCTCGCCGAGGCGTTCCGGCGGACGGGTGCTCAGCTGGGGCGCCCGGTGAGCGCCGAATGGGCTGCGCGGCTCGGTGCCTCCGTGCCGGACTGGCCCGCGTTCCTGGATTCCGCAGATGCGTTGGCGCGCTTGGCTTCCCGCTACCAGCTGATCATTCTGTCCAATGTGCACCGTGCCGGGTTCGCGGGCAGCAACCGGTGGTTGCGCGGCGACTTCGCGGCGATCATCACGGCGGAGGACGTCGGCGGGTACAAGCCCTCGGAGAACCACTTCCGCGCGTTGGACACCACGCTCGACTCGTTGGGCATCGAGCGCTCCGGGCTGCTGCACGTGGCGCAGAGCCTGTTCCACGACCACGTTCCGGCGCGTCGCGAGGGGCTGTCGTCCGTGTGGATCAACCGGCGGCGCGACAAGCCGGGCTGGGGCGCGACGCCGCAGCCGTCCGGGGATTTCAGCTACGACCTGGAGTTCGGGTCGATGCGCGAGTTCGCGGACGCCGCGGTGTAGCTGTGGGTGCCGCAGCGGACCCCGGGTCCGCTGCGGCAGAACGTTTCAGGACGTGAGCTTGGACTTCACCGCGGCGGCCACCCGGCCACCCTCGGCGCGTCCGGCGACCTCGGCGTTGACGGCCTTCATGACCTGGCCCATCTGCTTCTGCCCCGGCGCCTCACCGAGCTGCGCGGCCACGGCGTCGTAGGCCTTGTCCACAATGGACGCCAGCTCGGCGTCGTCGAGCTGCTTCGGGAGGTAGACCTCCAGCACGGCGAGCTCCTGGCGCTCCAGCTCGGCCTTCTCGACCCGGCCGGCACCGTCGAAGGCCTCCGCGGCCTCCTTGCGCTTCTTCGCCTCGCGCGCCAGCACCTTGACGACCTCGTCGTCACTCAGCTCGCGGGCCTGCTTGCCCGAGACCTCTTCGTTCGTGACCGCCGTGAGCGCCATGCGCAACGCACCGGCCGTGACCGTCTCCCTGGCCTTCATCGCCACAGTCAGGTCGTTCTGCAGCCGCGCCTTCAACTCCGCCATGGCGCAGAACGGTACCGCCCGCCGGATGCCGCGCCGATCGAGTTAACGGCCTTCCGTACCCTTGACACGTGAACAAGCTCGGCCGAGCCCTCCTCGCCACGACCGCACTAGGCGCCGCAACCGTCGCGTACGCGGCGGGAATCGAGAGAAGGCACTGGACCCTGCGCACAGCGACGGTGCCGGTCCTGGCGCCCGGCTCGCGCCCGATCCGTGTGCTGCACATCTCAGACCTGCACATGACGCCGAACCAGGTGTCGAAGCAGCGCTGGGTCGCCTCCCTGGCCGACCTGAACCCGGACTTCGTGGTCAACACGGGCGACAACCTCGCGCACAAGGACGCGGTCCCGGGCGTGCTGCGCGCACTCGGCCCGTTGCTCGACAAGCCGGGCGTGTTCGTGTTCGGCAGCAACGACTACTACGCGCCACGGCTGAAGAACCCGGTGCGCTACCTGCTGCCGTCCGCCAAGACCAAGCGCATCCACGGCGTGACGCTGCCGTGGCGCGACCTGCGCGCGGGCATGATCGAGCGCGGCTGGCAGGACCTGACCCACGTGCGCCGCACGATTTCCGTCGGCGGTCAGACGATCTTCGCGGCCGGCGTGGACGACCCGCACCTGAAGCGCGACCGCTACACCGACATCGCCGGCGAGCCGGACCAGTCCGCGGCTTTGCGGTTGGGCGTCACGCACTCGCCCGAGCCGCGCGTTCTGGATCCCTTTGCCGCTGACGGCTACGACTTCGTGATGGCCGGGCACACCCACGGCGGACAGTTGCGCGTGCCGTTTTACGGCGCTTTGGTGACCAACTGCGAACTGGACCGCGGTCGTGCGCGCGGTGTTTCGCGGTGGGGCTCGCACATGTGGATGAACGTGTCCGCCGGGATGGGCACTTCGCCGTACGCGCCGGTGCGGTTCTGCTGCCCTCCGGAGGCTTCGCTGCTGACGCTGGTGCCGCGGCCCGTCACGCCTGGTCAGGGGCGGAACGAGGGGGTCCGATTCGGAGCTGGGGCGGACATGATGTAGAGTTCTACTCGTTCCCAGCCGGGGTGTGGCGCAGCTTGGTAGCGCGCTTCGTTCGGGACGAAGAGGTCGCAGGTTCAAATCCTGTCACCCCGATTAAGAATCGGGCAGATTCCAGCGCGAGTTGGAATCTGCCCGATTTTTGTTTTTCCGATCAGCCACGCCGGGTTGCCCTGAGCCTGCCTGCCGGACGTCTCGGTGGCCGCAGAGTCGAAGGTCCTCGCCCGCCTCGGCGAAGGCCACGGATTGGCCTGATAAGCCACCCGATCGTGTGGTGTAGCTCGACACGAGCGGCCACACAGGTCACCGTGTTTGCATGACGCAGCGCCATCGTTCCGCACCAAACTATACGGAACGTGCACGTGGCGTTAACCCTTACGAGTGAAGGTTGACGATTCAACTCACGGTGAGTAACGGCTGTCTTGATCCGAACGACGAAGGCAGTGGTTCGGAACTCGTTGAAAAAGTCGGGAGATGCTAGTGATGGATTCCGCCGCCGCCAGGCATGTCCATAGGTCGTGGATCGTCATTGCAGCCAAGTCCATTGTGGTGCTTCAGGCACTGGCGATCGTCTACATGCTCACGTCGGTCTGGGTCACGGCGGCGGTGGCAGCCGGGTTCGTCGTCGTTATGACCGCGGTCAAGGCGTTGTCGCGGGCCGACAAGCAGATCGACCAGATCTTCGAGGAAGAGATCGGCCGGCAATAAGATCGCAAGCACCTCTAGTTGAAGAAGCCGCGCGCGGGCAGACCCTCCGGGAAGCGTTCCAGCGCGGCACCGGCCTCGAGCGCCAGCGACTCCAGAGCTGCGGTCTCGGCGGGCGTCGCGGTGTGTGGAATGGCCCAGTAGCAGCCGATCGCGCCGATTGGTTCCGGGCGCAGGATCGGAGCCATCACCAGGCTTCGCACGAATGTCGGGCGGTACGCTTCCTGAGGAATCCTCGCGTCGAAGCGAATGTCCCTGATCGCCACGGTCTGACGATTGATCATCGCCCAGCCGCTGATGCAGTTCACCGCGGGGAAGCGCTGGCCCTTCCACAGCGGGCTCATCGAGTCCTCGTCGGCGTAGTAACAGAGGTCGCCGTCGAGCAGCACCAGCGTCGCACCGTGCGCGACCAGCGACGACCTGGCCGTGGTGCGGACGATACGTTGCACTTCCTCCAACGTGGGGG
>JAVXWK010001119.1:0-3060 GCA_032230575.1 Pseudonocardiales bacterium
ATCCGGTCGAGGATGCCGTCGCCGAGGTCCTCGGACCCGAAGTGCGGCAGGAACTTCCAGTCCTTCCGCAGGTACGGCGCCCTGATCTCCCCGCCCAGCGCCCGGACGTCGCGATCGAACCCGTCGTCGTCCGCCCCGTAGGCGTAGCACGCGTAGACATCGCTGTCCTCGTACCGGTGGTGGAACGACACGACCTCGGCAGGCTGGGTGACGAGCGAGAAGGCCTCGCGCGGCAACCCTTCGGCCGCGCACATCATCGTCCGGTAGTCCAGGTAACGGACCTTGGCGGCGATCTCGCGTTCCTCCGGCGTCGCGTCGAGCGCCGGGATCTGGTCGATCGGCACGGTGAGGACCAGCGCGTCCGCCTCGATCCACTCCGCGGCCTTGACCCGGACGTGGTCGGCGTTGCGCATGATCTGCTCGATCTCGACGTCGAGCCGCACGTCGAGGTCCTGCGCGGCCTTCCGCCACAGTGTGCCGAAGCCGCCCTTGATCGTGAAGCTGCCCGCGTGCCCGAGCAGGTCCCGCGCGCTCGACAGCAGCCCGGTCATCTCCGCGTACTTGAGGAAGTACAGCGCGGGGATCTCCTCGAGGTTGCCGTACCCGGCCGCGGTGTAGCCGGCTGCGAACGACTCGGCCATCGCTTCCAGCCCGTGGGTCTCGAGCCACTGCTTCGCCGGTGCGCTCAACGCTTTGGCCGAGTGCGCGAGGCCGGGTTCGCCGAGGCGCGGGAACTGGGTGTCGCGCAGGTGCGTGTACCGCTGGAAGTTCTCGTAGGTGAAGAACGCCGAACTCTGCGGCCGCGACTGGCCCGCCTTCGCGTCGAACACCCGGTGCGGCGTCGTGGGTTCGGTGTCCAGCCCGAGCTCGGTGGCCAGTGCCGCGAGCCGCTGGTACTTCGTCGTGCAGACGTGCCCGCCGAGGTCGAACGCGTGCCCGTCGATGTCGACCGACGCACACTTGCCGCCGACCTCGCCGCCGCGTTCGAGGACGATCGCGCGGTGCCCGGCCTTTTCCAGCGCACGAGCCGCGGTGAGACCGCTGACCCCGGCGCCGATGACGATGACCGTCTTCACGCCCTGCCCTCCAGGAACGCCTGACGGCAGGCCCCGCGCCGCACCTTCCCACTGGTGGTCTTCAGCACCAGCCCCTGAGCCCCCACCACCACCTCGTCGACCGCGAGCCCGTGCGTCTCGAACACCCGCCGCCGCACCGCCTCCGCGATCTCGTCCGGAGGCGCCTTCTTCTCGCGCGTCTCCACGAACAGCACGAGCCGCTCGCCCGACTCCCCCGGCACCCCGAACGCCACCACCCCGCCCGGCCGGACCAAGGCGTGGCAGTCCCGCACCGAGTCCTCCACGTCCTGCGGGTAGTGGTTGCGGCCGTTGATGATGATCACGTCCTTGAGCCGCCCGGTGATGAACAGCTCACCGTCGAGGAAGAACCCGAGATCCCCGGTCCGCAGGTACAGCCGGTCGTCGCCGGGCACCTGAGCCGAGAACATCCGGAGCGTCTCGTCCGGCAGCCCGAAGTACCCGGCCGCCTTCGTGCCCGACGTCACCCAGACCTCACCGACGCGATCGGGCGCGCAAACCGCGCCAGTCGCCGGGTCGACGATCAGCACGCTCGAAGAAGGCTTGGTGATCCGCCCGCACCCCACGACCGGCAGCCCGTCCGCAGCCGCCACCACCTCGCCGCGCTGCAGAGCGGCACGATCCAGGTGCACCACCGCCTGACCGCCCATCGACACGCTGACGGTGTGCTCGGCGAGCCCGTAGGCCGGGTAGAACGACGAGCGCAGCAGACCCGACGGGGCAAAGGCCGCGTAGAATGCGTCCACAGTGGACACCCGGATCGGTTCGGCCGCGGACATCACCACACGCAGCGCGCTGAGGTCCCATGAGGCCCGTTGCTCCACCGACGTCTTGCGCACCGCCAGCTCGAAGGCGAAGTTCGGCGCCGCGGTGTGGGTGGCGCCGACGCGGGCCATCACCTCGAACCACAGGGCCGGGCGCTGCAGGAACGACAGCGGCGACATCAGGTACGAGTGCGAGTTGCCGGCCAGGGTGCTCAGGATGACGCTGATCAGGCCCAGGTCGTGGTACTGCGGCAGCCAGAACACGCCCACCGTGTCGTCGCCGAGGCCGAGGTCGCGGGCGTTCGCGGCCACTTCGCAGGCCAGGTTGCCGTGGGTGATCACGACGCCCTTGGGTGCCGCGGTCGAGCCCGAGGTGTACTGCAGCAGCGCCGGGTCGTCCTCCGAGGCCGAGTGCCACTCGAACTCGGCCGGGCGGACGCGGTCGGTGCGGTGCCAGCGCAGGCGCGGCCACTCCGGTTTCGAACGGTCGAAGAAACCCGTCACGGCACCGACGGTGCGGGCGCGTTCGTAGGCGCTGTTGGTCAGCACGGCCACCGGCTCGCAACTGTCCACGATGGACCGGAAGCCGGCCAGATCACTGCCGAGACGCAACGGGTTCGGCGGGTAGACCGGCACCGGGACCACGCCCGCGGCGAGGCAGCCGAGCAGGGCGCGCACGAAGTCCGGACCCGGCGGGTAGACCAGCAGCGCGCGGTCGCCGGGCTGGAAACCCCAGCCTCGCAAGGCACTCGCGATGGACGACGCGGCCTCGCCCATCTCGGCGACGGTGACGGCCTCCTCGTCGCGGCCGCGCTCGTCGACGAATGTGAACAACGAACGTCCGGGAGAGCGTTTCCGCAATGCCTGGAACGCCGGGACAACGGTGCCGAGCGAAGTGCTGGTTTTCATCGAGATGCCCGATCCTGACCGCGGTGACTTTCAGCCGTCGGACCGTAGCAATACCCGCCCGAACTGCGGAACCCGGCAGTACCCGAAGATCCACCAATATGAGCAATCGCGTGTCACGACAAGACAACTTCCTTGACTCGAACAAGGGCGCGAACATTACCCATTCACCTGGCGTCGAGCGCGGTCAACACGGTGTTGACTACCAGGAGTTGACTTGAGCTGGGCAAACCAGGCACGTGACCACTCGAACAGAGCAGCAAAGGAGTTCATTTGCCCGCAAAAGCAACCACTCT
>JAVXWK010000025.1:0-8431 GCA_032230575.1 Pseudonocardiales bacterium
GATCTCCCTTGCCGCACAGCGCAAGGAAGCGGTGATCAAGGCGCTCAAGGAGGCACGGGCCAAGCGCGTGCTCGACCTCGGCTGCGGCGGCGGCGCGCTGCTGCGCGAGCTCATCAACGTGCCGGAGTTCACCGAGATCCACGGCGTCGACGTGTCCGCGAAGGCGTTGCAGGAGGCGGCGCGCAAGCTGCGGCTCGACCGCATGCCCGACCGCACCCGCGAGCGGATCACGTTGCGGCAGTCGGCTTTGACCTACGCCGACACCGAACTGAGCGGTTACGACGCGGCCGTGCTGATGGAGGTCGTCGAGCACGTCGACCCGTCGCGCCTGCCCGCGCTGGAACACTCGGTGTTCACGGTCGCGCGGCCGGCGACGGTGCTGGTGACGACGCCGAACGTCGAGTACAACGCGCTGTTCGAAACGTTGCCGGCAGGCCAGATGCGCCATTCCGACCACCGTTTCGAGTGGACACGGGCAGAGTTCGCGCAGTGGGCGGAGGGCGTCGCGGGGCGACGTGGCTACCGCGTGACGTACGTGGGAATCGGGCCGGAAGACGCCGAACGCGGCGCACCGACCCAGATGGCAGTGTTCAGCTCGGGAGACGAGAACTGATGGACCTGAAGATCCCTGACCTGTGCTTGGTGGTGCTGATCGGCGCCTCGGGCTCTGGCAAGTCCACGTTCGCGCGCAAGCACTTCCTCCCCACGCAGGTGCTGTCGAGCGACTACTTCCGCGGGCTCGTGTCCGACGACGAGAACGACCAGTCGGCGTCCGCGGCGGCGTTCGACGTGCTGCACTACGTCGCGGCGAAGCGGCTGGAGGCCGGCAAGGTCACCGTCATCGACGCGACCAACGTGCAGGCGCCGGACCGCGCCAAGCTGATCGAGGTCGCGAAGAAGGCCAACGTGCTGCCGGTCGCGGTCGTGCTCGACACGCCGACCGACGTCTGCCTCAAGCGCAACGCACTGCGCCCGGACCGCGACTTCGGCGCGCACGTGGTCAAACGACACCGGGCAGCGTTGCAGCGGTCGTTGAAGTTCCTCGGCAAGGAGGGTTTCAAGCGCGTCCACGTGCTGCGCTCGGAGTCCGATGTGGACAGTTCGGTCATCGTCTACGAGAAGCTGCTCAACGACCTCAGGCACGAGACCGGCCCGTTCGACGTGATCGGTGACGTGCACGGCTGCCGAGCCGAACTGGAGGAGCTGCTCGCCGAGCTCGGGTACACGCTGGTCCGTGATGGCGAAGACCGTGCGGTCGACGCGATCCCGCCGGACAACCGCAAGGCCGTCTTCGTCGGCGACCTCGTGGACCGCGGTCCGGACACACCGGGTGTGCTGCGACTGGTCATGGGCATGATCGACGCCGGGCACGCCCTGAGCGTCCGCGGAAACCACGAGGAGAAGCTCGTGCGGGCGTTGCGCGGGCACAAGGTGACGGTCCGGCACGGGCTGGAGAAGTCGCTGGAGCAGCTCGCGCACGAGACGCCCGAGTTCCGGCGCGCCGCGGAGAAGTTCTGCGACGGCCTTGTCGCGCACTATGTACTGGACGGCGGAAACCTCGTCGTCGCGCACGCCGGTCTGCCCGAGCGCTACCACGGCCGCGCGTCGGCGAAGGTGCGCAGTTTCGCTCTGTACGGCGACACGACCGGTGAGACCGACGCGTACGGACTGCCGGTGCGCCTGCCGTGGGCGAACGACTACCGCGGCTCGGCGATGGTGCTGTACGGACACGTGCTGGTGCCCGAGGCGGAGTGGATCAACAACACGATGTGCCTCGAAACCGGTGTGGTGTTCGGCGGCAAGCTGACCGCGTTGCGCTACCCGGAGAAGGAGCTCGTCTCCGTCAAGGCGCACCAGACCTGGTACGAGAACGAATGGCCGTTCCCGCCGCCTGTCGTGGAGCGCGCGCCGGACGTGCTGGCGTTGACCGACGTCACCGGTCTGCGCCGGATCGAGACCTCGGTGATGGGTACCGTGACGATCCGCGCCGAGCAGTCGGCGTCAGCGCTGGAGGTGATGAGCCGGTTCGCGATCGACCCGCACGACCTGCTGTACCTGCCGCCGACGATGGCTCCCACGGCCACCTCGGCGAGGGACGACGTGCTGGAGCACCCCGACGAGGCGTTCGCGGAGTACGCGGCAGCCGGTGTCTCGCAGGTGATCTGCGAGGAGAAGCACATGGGGTCGCGCGCGGTGTTGCTGGTGCGGAAGGTTGGCGGCGCGATCTACACGCGCACCGGCCGGACGTTCTTCGACGGCGCGCTGGGTGACGAGCTGCTGAACCGCGTGCGGGCCGGTGCGAAGCCGTTGTTCGACGAGCTCAGCACCGACTGGCTGCTGATCGACGCCGAGCTGATGCCGTGGAACGCCAAGGCTTCCGGGCTGATCCGCGAGCAGTACGCGGCGGTCGGCGCGGCAGCGGTCGGCGCGCTGCCGGTTGCGGTCGACGCACTCGCAGCGGCAGCAGCCCGCGGTATCGCCATCGAGGAACTGCTGGCGCGCACGGCGAAGCGGGCTTCCAACGCCGAGGCCTACCGGAAGGCGTACGAGCGGTACTGCTGGCCGACCTCAGGTTTGGACGGCGTGCGGATCGCGCCGTTCCAGCTGCTGGCGGCCGAGGGGCGGACGTTCCACGACCGCTCGCACCTGTGGCACCTGGAGACGCTGGGCCGGTTGGACGGACCGTTGTTCCAGCAGACCCGGCATCTCGTCGTCGACACGGCGGATCCCGCCGCAGGCGTGAAGTGGTGGGAGGAACTGACGGCGGAGGGCGGCGAGGGCATGGTCGTGAAGCCGTTGCAGAACCTGACCGGCCGCGCGCAGCCGGGCGTGAAGGTGCGCGGGCGCGAGTACCTGCGGATCATCTACGGCCCGGACTACACCGAGCCGCAGAACCTGCAGCGTCTGCGCAAGCGCGGTCTCGGCCGCAAGCGCGGGCTGGCATTGCGCGAGTACGCCCTGGGCATCGAGGCACTGGAACGCGTCGCGCGCGGCGAGCCGTTGTGGCGCGTGCACGAATGCGTTTTCGGTGTGCTGGCCCTGGAATCGGAACCGGTGGACCCACGACTGTGATTCTCGAAGCGATCATCGGCTCGCACGCCTACGGGCTGGCGACCGAGGAGTCCGATGTGGACAGACGGGGTGTGTTCGTCGCGCCCACGGAGGAGTTCTGGCGCCTGGAGAAGCCTCCGACGAGCGTCGAGGGCCCGGAACCGGAACGGCTCAGCTGGGAGGTCGAGCACTTCTGCAAGCTCGCGCTGAAGTCGAACCCGACCGTGCTCGAAACGCTGGTGAGCCCGTTGGTGGAGATCTGCACGCCGCTGGGAGAGGAACTGCGGGCGCTGCTGCCCGCGTTCCTGTCCCGGTACGCGGTGCGGGCGTACACGCGCGCGACGGAGATGCAGCTGTCGCGCGCGGGCCGCAACCTCAAGCCGAAGCAGCTCATGCACGTCATCAGGTTGCGGCTGCTCGGCCTGCACCTGGTGCGCACGGGGGAACTCGTCATCGCCGCGAACCGCGAGCTCCTCAAGATTCGAAACGAGGAGATGCCCTGGGACGACGCGGTGGCGTGGGCGCATCGGCTCGGTGACGAGCTCGCCCGCGCCGAAGGACCGCTGCCCGAGGACCCCGATCGGGCACGGGTGGACGATTGGCTGGTCTCGGTGCGCAGGAGGGTGTTGTGAGCTACGAGGTTCCGGACCTGAGCGCGGTCGTCGCGGAGCAGTCGCACGACCTGCTCTTCGCGACCGTGTCCGGCGCGCATCTGTACGGCTTCCCGTCGCGCGACTCGGACGTGGACTTGCGCGGCGTGCACATCCTGCCGCTCGCGGAGGTCGTCGGGCTGAAGCACGGCCCGGAGACCAAGGAGCGCATGTGGGTGCGTGACGGCGTCGAGATCGACCTGGTCACGCACGACGTGGAGAAGTTCTGCCGCCTGCTCACCCGCCCCAACGGCTACGTGCTGGAGCAGTTGCTCTCGCCACTTGTGGTGCACACCACGGAAGGCCACCGGAAGCTGGCCGGACTCGCCGCGGGGTGTCTGACGTCACGGCACGGGCACCACTACCGCGGGTTCGCCGTGACCCAGTGGCGGCTGTTCGAGCGGACCGGCGAGATCAAGCCGCTGCTCTACACGTTCCGCGCGCTGCTGACCGGCGTGCACCTGCTGCGCACCGGCGAGGTCGTCGCGCACCTGCCGACGTTGCTCGAGAAGCTCGACGGCCCGGACTACCTGACCGCGCTGATCGAGGCCAAGATCCTCGGCGAGCACCGGGCGCTGGCGGGCCTCCAGCAACGGCCCGCGCCCGAGCGGATGGAGGCGGACCTCGCGCACTGGCAGGAAGAGCTGCAGAACGCGCGGACCACCAGCGACCTGCCCGAGCACCCGCCCGCGTTCGAGGCGGTGCACGAGTTCGTGGTCGCGACGCGGCTGAGCTAGTCCTTCTTCTCGGCCGGAGTCTCCGAGGCGGGCTTCTCGTCGGAAGCCGGCTCGTCGAACGACGCGGGCACTCGCTTGAGGTGCTTGTTCATCGACTTGACGAGGAAGAAGACCGCGATGAAGAAGACGATCAGCAGAACGAGGCCGACCGGGGAGGACTTGCCGAAGTCCTCCCCCTGACCGCCTTTGTCGTTCTCGTTCGAGTTCGACGGCTGCACAGCCACGATCGCGACGGTGTCGTACCAGGGGTTCACCCCTAGACCTTAACTCCGGCGAACAGGTCGTTCTCCGGCAGCGTCGAGTCGACCTGGGAGCGCACGAGCTCGTACTCCTCGGTCGGCCAGACCTCGCGCTGCAGGTCCTGCGGGATCGCGAACCAGCGGCTGGTCGGGTCGATCTGGGTGGCGTGGGCCTTGAGGGCCTCGTCCCGGATCTCGAAGTACTCGGCGCACTCGACCTGCGTGGTCACCCGGTCCATCACGTCGGGACGGTTGGCGTCCCAGTTCGCGAGCCACTCGGTGTACGGCGACTCCAGACCGCGAGCCTCCATGGCCTCGTGGAACGCCAGCAGCTTCGCGCGCGAGAAGCCGTGCCCGTAGTAGACCTTCTGCGTCTCCCACGCGTCACCCAGCGAGGGGTCGAACGCGGGATCCGCGGCGGCGTCCAGCGCCGCCATCGAGATCTCGTGCGTGCGGATGTGGTCCGGGTGCGGGTAGCCGCCGTTCTCGTCGTAGGTGACGACGACGTGCGGGCGGAAGTCGCGAATCGCCTCCACCAGCGACGGGACGGACTCCTCCAGCGGCACCAGGGCGAAACAACCCTCTGGCAGCGGCGGCTTCGGGTCGCCCTCTGGCAGGCCCGAGTCCTTGAAGCCCAGCCAGCGGTGCTGGATGCCGAGGATCTTGGCCGCGCGGGCCATCTCCTCGCGGCGGATCTCGATGATGTTGTCGAGCACGTCCGGCCTGTCCATCGCCGGATTCAACACACTGCCCGCGCCACCGTCTGTACAGGTCACGACCATCACGTCGTGCCCTTCCGCGATGTAACGGGCCATCGTGGCCGCGCCCTTGCTCGACTCGTCGTCGGGATGTGCGTGCACTGCCATAAGGCGCAGCTTTTCGGCCATGACCCCCGTGGTCCTCCTGTGTGAACGGTCCTGCGACACTCAACAACTGAACGTCAGGCCACATTGTTCCCCAGCGGGTCAGGAGGCGCGGGAAAGTGTCGCAACGCGCGCTCCCCGAGGGGCGGTACGGCAGCAGCAAGCGCAAGCCGCTCAACAAGTGGGCGCGCTGGCTGTTACTCGCTGTAGCCGTGGCCGTAGGTGCCGTGGTCGCCTTCGTCGGTTACCGAAATCTCGGCACAAAGCCGATCGAGGCGAAGCAGGCGACGTTCATCCTCCTCGGCGATGACAGCGTGAAGGTCAGTTTCGAGGTTTCCCGAGATCAACCGGAGCGAGCAGCGGTCTGCATCATTCGGGCCCGGTCCAAGGACGGGGACGAAGCGGGCAGGCGCGAAGTTCTGGTTCCTCCAGGGAATTCCGTCGTCGTCGAGACAACAGTTGTCCGCACCTCGAAGCCGCCGGTCACCGGCGAGGTGTTCGGGTGCTCCTACCAGGTTCCCCCCTACTTGTCCACGAGCTAGCGGCCAAGCGGGTGATCTGCGGTTTAAACGGCGAGATGGGGAACAAATCGCCGTCGCTGAGCGTTGTCTCCGTGTTACTATTGCCGCTCAAGCACGGCCCCGGCGCGGGCCGTGTTTTTCCGTTCCGGGCCAGCGGCCCGGGAACTATCTGGTGAACACGTGTGCACCGGAGCAAGACGAGGAGTTGGTGACCGTGAGCGACACCCAGGTGACCTGGCTGACCCAGGAGGCCTACGACCGGCTCAAGGCTGAGCTGGACGAACTCATCGCGTACCGCCCGGTCATGGCTGCAGAGATCAACGCCCGCCGCGAGGAGGGCGACCTCCGCGAGAACGGTGGCTACCACGCGGCACGCGAGGAGCAGGGCAAGCAGGAGGCGCGCATCCGCCAGCTGCACGAGCTGCTCCAGGCCGCGAAGGTCGGCGAGGCCCCCACCACCAAGGGTGTCGCGGCGCCGGGCACGGTGCTCACGATCCGCTACGAGGGCGACGACGAGGCTGAGACCTTCCTGCTCGCGACCCGCGAAGAGGGCGCGCACGGCGAGATGGAGGTCTACTCCCCGCTCTCGCCGCTCGGCAAGGCGCTCAACGGCGCGAAGGACGGCGAGACCGTCTCCTACGAGCTTCCGAACGGCAAGCAGCAGAAGGTCACGCTGATTTCCGCGGTGCCTTACGGTGGGTAACCGCACGAACATGCTTTGAAAATGTGGTCGGGCGGTCACCTCGGTGGCCGCCCCTTCGCTTTCTTCACGCGTTCCAGAAGTGGCCGCACACGTGGAGGCACAGGCGTCGACAGGGCGATGGAGGTCGACAGCCGGCGCACGTGCGGCACGTCCACGACGTGGTCGACCACGCGCTGCAGGTCCGCGTTCGACCTCGCGACGATGCGCATGAACAGGTCACCCTGCCCGGTCGTCGCGTGCACCTCGCACACCTCGGGGATCGCGGCCAGCCCCTCGCACACCTCGGCACGTCGTCCCTGGGCGATTTCCACCACTGCGAACGCCGTCAGCCCGTACCCCATCGCGCCCAGATCGAGCGCCGGCGGGAACCCGGTGAGCACGCCGCGTTCGACCAACCGGTCCAGCCGCGCCTGCACGGTTCCCCGCGCCACACCGAGCCGGCGGGAGCATTCGAGGACGCCGAGCCGGGGCTCGTCCGTCAGGAGCAGGAGCAGCCTCGCGTCCAGTTCGTCGACGGGCTGGTCAGAGTGCTCACTCTGCTGATCGTTGACCATAGATCACTATACAAACTGTCCAGCAAAATCGCGGACTGTTGCTCATCCTGCTAGGCCGTCTCATGCTGTGAAGCATGACGCAGCAGCTTGACGACGTGAGCTACGACCAGCTCCGGCAGCTCGTGGGGTTGGTCGACTACGACGCGACCAAGGACCCCTTCCCCGTGCGCGCCATGGACGCCGTGGTGTTCGTCGCGGGCAACGCCACGCAGACCGCGTGGCTCTACCAGGTAGCGTTCGGCATGGAGCTCGTGGCCTACGCGGGCCCTGAGACCGGCCAGCGCTCCCACAAGTCGTTCGTGCTGAAGTCGGGCTCGGCCCGCTTCGTGATCCACGGCGGTGTCCTGCCCGGCTCCGAGCTCCTCGACCACCACCGCCGCCACGGCGACGGCGTGATCGACCTGGCCCTGGAGGTCGGCGACGTCGACCAGTGCATCAAGCACGCGCGCGCACAGGGCGCCACCGTCCTGGAGGAGCCGCACGACGTCTCCGACGAGCACGGCACCGTCCGTCTCGCGGCCATCGCGACCTACGGCGAGACCCGCCACACGCTGGTGGACCGTTCCCGCTACTCCGGCCCGTACCTGCCCGGCTACGTCGCCCGGACCTCCACGGTCAAGCGTCCGGAGGGTGCGCCGAAGCGCCTCTTCCAGGCCGTCGACCACTGCGTCGGCAACGTCGAGCTCGGCAAGATGGACTACTGGGTCGAGTGGTACAACCGCGTCATGGGCTTCGTGAACATGGCGGAGTTCATCGGCGACGACATCGCCACCGACTACTCGGCTCTGATGTCCAAGGTCGTCTCCAACGGCAACCACCGCGTCAAGTTCCCGCTGAACGAGCCGGCCGTCGCGAAGAAGAAGTCGCAGATCGACGAGTACCTCGAGTTCTACGAGGGCGCGGGCGTGCAGCACATCGCGCTGGCGACCAACGACATCATCCGCACGGTCACCGCCATGCGCGACGCCGGTGTCGAGTTCCTTGAGACCCCGGACTCCTACTACGACGACCCGGAGCTGCGCGCCCGGATCGGCGAGGTGCGGGTCCCGATCGAGGAGCTGAAGAAGCGCAAGATCCTGGTCGACCGAGACGAGGACGGCTACCTGCTGCAGA
>JAVXWK010000033.1:0-4202 GCA_032230575.1 Pseudonocardiales bacterium
TGCGCCCTTCATCGTTCAGAACTTGTCAGAACTGGGCGGTCAGGCACGCGAGGCGGTCGCCCGCGGTGCCCGCCTTGCCGTGCTCGGTGCTGGTGTGCGCGGCGTGCACGATGACGGCATTGGCCTCGCCCTTGCGGAACTCCCACTTCACCGTCGCCTTGCCGGTCGCGGCACCCTGGGCGTCGGTGGTGAAGTCGAGCCAGATCTCGTTCTCCGCGTTGGCGAACTTCGGGTCGACGCTCGGCGTGACCGGGTCCTTCTCGTTCTGGTAGTGCGGGCCCGAGTCGGCAGGCTTCGCGCCGCACGGCTTGGTGTGCACGTGCGAGCCGTACTTCGTGTTCGGCAGCAGGCCGGACACCTTCAGCTCGACCGTCGTCTGTCCGTTCTCGACGGACGAACCGGTGGAGAGCTTGGCGCCCACCGGGATCCGCTTGACGTCGTAGGTGATGCCCTTGGGCTGGTCACCCGACGCGGCCGGGCCGGCGACCTCGGTCTCCGCCACCGGCTTGATCTCCGGCGCCTTGGGCGTGGAGGACGGAGCCTCGCCCGAGCAAGCGGCCAGTCCACCGGTGAGCAGTACGGCACCCACGAGGGCCACCACAGTCGTGCGCATGTCTCTCCTCAAGTCAACTGCGTTCCAGGTTCCCACCCCCTGCACGTTCACCATCGGGTGACCGGTTCAGATCAATTGAGACGAGGTCTCGAAAGGCTTGGGAATAAGCGGAACACAGGTGGTAGCCGCCGTGAGTCTCCACTTTGTCCGGTGAGCCGTTGGTCTCGTTTGCACGACGATCAAGCGCGTTGTCCTCCCAGCCGTGCACCGGGAAGCCCAGGTAGTCGGTGCGGCGCCAGAGGTTGATCCAGCTGTCGCCGAGCAGCACCGCGAGCCCGCGTTCCGGTGTCGTGCCTGGTGCTCGCCGCCACGGATCACACGAGAACAGCGCACCCGCACGAACTTCCGGGGTGCCCAGAACGCTGGGCCCGAGCAGCTCCGGGAAGATCCGCCCGAAGTACGGCCTCAGCTGCACGCCGTACGTCAGCAGCTGCACACGGCTCAAATACCCCTCCGGCAACGCGTACAGCGCCGCCACGGCCAGCACAGCGCCCAAACTGTGCGCGGACAGCACCACTCGGTTGTCGTCGGACTCGTCCAGGAACTCGCGCGTCCGGTCCGCGATCTCCGGCACCGCGCGCTCGGCATAGCAGGGCGGCGCGAACGGATGCGCCGTGCGCGGCAGGAAGCACATGAGATCCCACAACAGCCCGAGCGGACGCCGGTTCGTCAGCATCCCCGCACCGACGAACGACCCGATCACCGCGACCCCGGCGAGCCCGGTGACCCAGTCACCCTTGCCCAGCACCCACGTGACACCGGACCACCGCGACCACGACGGCGCGTCGAACGTGAGATAGCAGGTCATGATCAGCGCGAGCACGCCGAGCGTCGACAGCACCCCGATGACGTTCTCGGCCCGGTGCGTGACGGCGACGACGTGCCGCACCCGCACGACGAGCACCTCGGCGTCGGTGTCCAGCACCGCGGGTTTGAACAGTCGCGACAACAGGGTGAACGCCTGCGCGATCACCAGCAGCATCAGCGGAACGAGCGCCACCGCGAAAGCCGCGCTGAACCACGAGTAGAACGACGGCGCCCGCAGCCCCGTCCCGACCCAGCCGCGGAACGTCAGCACCAGCACGGCCGACAGCATCATGGACGCGGTCAGCGACAACCCCAGCAGCACACCGGGTCCCGCGCCGCGCCAGGCCTGCCACTCGTCACCGTGCCGCGGCCGGGCCCGCCACGCGAGCACCCCGCCGATGATCGCCGCACCGACCCAGGCGAGCGCGAACCAGTACGTGGCGACCATGAACGCGACGAACAGCACGAGGAACACCAGCGGTCCCTTGGCATCGGTGCGCCGCCACGACCACGCCGCCATCACCGAACCGAGCAGCGCCACCGCGACGACCGGCGGTCCCCACGACGTCAGCCACAGCGGTCCGTCGAACACCGGCTCGATCGCGTAGAGCGCGAACCCGTGCGTCACCAGCACGGTCACCGCCGAGATCATCAGCAGCCACGACCACAGGCCGCCCTTCTCGGTCGACGGCACGTCCGGGCAGTCCGTCGCGGTCACCACCACGCGACCCATCACCGTCGCCAGCAGCCCGCCCGCGAGCACGGTGAGCACCAGGAAGAACGCGTGGTGCCACAACTGTGAGCTCGTCACCAGCACGACCACGCAACAGCCCGCCGCGATGTGCAGCCGGGTGAGCCGGCGGATCCGCGGGCTGCCCTCCCACATCGACGACCGGCTCAACATCACGCCCGGCCGTCTCTGAGGTGCGCGGCGCATCGTCGTCATCTCGTACCTGCTGCGGGACAACGACGTCAGCGCCAGCAAGCCCAGCAGCAGCAACACCGGCACGGCGGAAGCGGCCAAGACCCTGATGTGCCGCGCGGGATCGCCGAGCAGGTCGAGGAACTCCGGCAGCCGCTTGCACGTCGTGCCCGGCAGCGAGCACTGGATCGCGTAGAGGTCGATCGCGACCTCGCACACCGACAGCACCAGCAACACCGTCAGCCCGAGGCCGAACAACCGGGTCGACGCCGCGCCGCGCCCGGCGTTCCACCACACCATCTTCTTCGTCGTCGGAGCGCTGTGTTCATCCTCTTGGCGATCGGGGAGTTTCCGGGACCAGTACGCGACGTTCGCGAGGCCGAAGGGGAGCAGCAACGCCCATCCGATGCGCCCCAGCACGTTCGCGAGCACCGACGGCACCCCGCTGCCCGGAACACCGGGACTGCTGCGCGCCATGCCGCCCCACGAGTACGCCTCGCGCCGCACGTCCTCGGACACCCGGCCGGGGTGATCCGGTGACAGCTCGGCGACCTTGTCCGGCAACGGCTTCCAGAAGCTGCCGAACCTGTCGCCGCGGAACTGCTCCACGGCGTGGTCGGGGAGCGCCAGCATCGCCGTCGGGGGTGTGTTGTTGACCCCGTGGATGCGCAGTTCCAAGGTCCGCGGACTCATGGTGGCCTCCCCTTTACTCCAGTTGTCGTCCTGAAAACTGCTCCGGTTAGCGGCCGAACGGGTGAAAAAGGTGTATCCAGGCGCCCTGGAAAGCCTCTACTTGGCAAGGAGGCCCCACCATGACCGCAACCGCTCACCCGAACGTCGCAAACTCAGTCGGACTGGCCGAGTTCCTCGCCACCGCGGGCACGCTGACCCTGGCCCAGCGCAAGCTCCTCGTCGACCAGGCTCTGATCCTGCTGGAGCAGAACTACGCGCACCTGCCTCTCAAAGTCGCGATGCACGCGGTGAACCCCGTCCAAAGACTCAGGGTCCTGCGAGCCAGACTCGAACGGCAGACCGACGCCACGGCCGAGCCCGAGTGGCAGTTCCACCGCGAGCTGTCGAGCACCTTCCACTCGGTGCGCGACCTGCACACGAACTACCTGCTGCCCGCGCCGTTCGCGGGCAAGATCGCCTTCCTGCCGTTCCAGCTGGAGCGCTGCTTCGCCGCGGACGGCACCGAGCAGTACCTCGTCGCGCGCACGGTCGCGAACTTCGACGGTCTCGCCATCGGTGCCGAGGTGACGCACTGGAACGGCATGCCGATCGCCCGCGCCGTGGCGTTGAACGGCGCGATCTTCGCGGGCAGCAACACCGCCGCGAACCTCGCGCGCGGCCTCGAGTCGCTCACGTTGCGCCCCTTGGTGATCCAGCTCCCGCCGGACGAGGACTGGGTCGTCGTGACGTACCAGGGCGCGGCCGGTGCCGAGGACATCCGCGTCGACTGGCAGGTGACGGACAACCTGCCGCCCATGACCGACGTCGACTCGCTGTCGCCCGCCGCGGCGGCGCAGGGCGTCGACCTGGACTCGGACGAGAAGGCGCGCGCCAAGAAGTTGTTGCACGCGCCCAAGGTCGTCGCCGCCGAGGCTTCCGGCGAAGCGGTCGCGATGAGCGTGACGGACGTGCCGACGACCATGCCCGGTGTGTTCCGCGCGCGTCCGGTCGTGACGCCGTCCGGCACGTTCGGGCATCTGCGGATCTTCACGTTCAGCGTGGACGACCCGGACGGTTTCCTGAAGGAGTTCGTGCGGCTCGCGGCTTTGCTGCCGCAGAACGGACTCATCGTCGACGTGCGGGACAACGGCGGCGGCCACATCTTCGCCTCGGAGTTCCTGCTGCAGA
>JAVXWK010000053.1:0-9851 GCA_032230575.1 Pseudonocardiales bacterium
CGCGATCGAGGCCATCGCCGGACGCATCAAGATCCGCGGGAACGAGACCGAGCGGCGACGTCTGTTGGCCGCGATCTCCTTCCTGACCTGGTGAGGTCTGCGACGCCTCGCAATCTCGACCACGACCACGACCACGACCGCGCTCGGCTGGCCGAGCCGGTCTTCGTCAACCGCAGCCCCGAAGGAGAAGACCGCGATGACTGACACCCTGCCGCCGGTCGACCGCGCTACCGGCGCGGGAAAGCGGCTCGTAGGTCAGTCGGTGCCGCGCAAGGAGGACCTCGCACTCCTCACCGGCACCGCACGGTTCATCGATGACATCCGCCTCCCCGGCATGCTCTACGCCAAGATCTTGCGCAGCACCGTGGCTCACGCCCGGCTGCGCGACGTCGACGTGTCGAAGGCGTCGGAGATGCCTGGCGTGCACGGAACGCTGACCGGCTCCGACCTGCTGGGCAAGATCAAGCCGTGGGGCGACCTCATGCAGGACCTCCTGGTCGGGGACCACTTCCCGTTCGCGACGGACAAGATCCTCTACGAGGGCCAGGAGATCGCCGCTGTCGTCGCCGAGAGCAAGTACCAGGCCTTGGACGCGTTGGAGGCGATCGAGGTCGCCTACGAGGAGCTGCCGGTCCTCGTCGACCCGGAGGCCGCGCTGGCCGCAGACGCACCGCTCATCCAGGAAGGCATCACCTACGAGTTCGGTGAGGGCAACATCTTCGACCGCTACCGCGTGCGCATCGGTAACGCGGAGCAGGCGGAGGCGGAGGCCGACGTGGTCGTCCGGCAGCGCTTCGCCTCGAACCGGCAGGCCGGCGCCGCGCTGGACCCACACGGCTGCGTCGCGAGCTATGACTCCTTCACCGGGGTGCTCACCATCTACAGCTCGACCCAGTCCATCTTCATGGTGCGCGACGTGCTGGCCGACACGCTGCAGATCCCGCGCAACAGGGTGCGGGTGATCGTGCCCGAGGTCGGCGCCGGATTCGGGTCGAAGGCGCAGATGTTCCCCTACGAGGTGATCGCCTCGGTGCTGTCCATGCGCCTCGGCCGGCCGGTGCACCTCGTCCTCGGCCGCGGCGAGATCTTCCGATCCGGCACGGCGCGCAACGGCCAGGTGCGCTACGCCGAGCTGATGCTCAAGCGCGACGGCACGATCACTGGCTACCGCGACTACGTGGTGCACAACTGCGGTGCCTTGTCGCTGTGGGGCAACCAGGTCGTCCACATCGGCACCAACGTCGGCATGCTGCCCTACCCGATCCCGAACATCCGGGTCGACGCCGACATCGTGCACACCAACACCGCGCCCGGCGGACCGCTTCGCGGGTTCGGCATCCCGCAGATGATCTGGGCCAAGGAACAGCTGGTCGACATGGCAGCCGAGGAGCTGGGCCTCGACCCGCTGGAGGTGCGGGCCAAGAATGTCGTACGCCCGGAGACCTTCCCCTACCGCACCCCGATGGGGCAGGTCATCGACAGCACGTCGGTGTACGAATGCCTGCACGCGTCGGCAGATGCGATCGGTTGGAAGGAGAAGCGGGCCGCGCGCGTGGCGAACGAAGGAGTCGGCCTGGCGGTGTCGATGAAGTACACCAGCTGCCGCCACCCGTCGTTCGACACCGACCTGTCGGCCGTCCGGCTGCGGCTGGAGACCGACGGCACCGTGACCATCTTCTCCAGCGACGTGTCGCACGGGCAGAGTCACGCCACCTTCTTGGCCCAGATCGTGAGCGATGTGCTCGGCGTGGGCTTCGAGAAGATCAACCTGGCCCAGCCGGACAGCGCCACATCGCCGTTCGGCCTGGGCACGTTCGCCAGCCGCGGCGCCGCCGTACTCGGCACCGCGTGCCGGCAGGCCGCCGAGCGGCTCCGCGAGAAGGTCGTCGCGATCGCCGCTCACGTGCTCGAGGCCAGCCCCGGCGACCTGGAGACCGGCAACGACCGCGTGCACGTCAAGGGGCTGCCTGACTCTGGCCTATATCTCGAGAACCTGGCGGCCTACGCCGCCTACCGGACCCATCAGCTGCCGCCCGGGTTCGAACCGACTCTCGAGTCGGTCGCTACCTACGACACGCCCACCGAACGCGAGGCGTCGGACGGGTCGGGCAACCTCAGCGTCACCTACTCGACGGCGGCGCACGCGGCGCACGTGAGAGTCGATCCGGAGACCGGGCGCGTGACCGTGGTCGACTACGCGATGGTCCACGACACCGGAACGGTCATCAACCCGCTCGTGGTCGAGGGCCAGCACCAAGGCGGCTTCCTGATGGGCATCGGCATGGCGTTGGGCGAGGACTACGTCTACGACGCGGCGGGGCACCTGCTCAACGCCAGCTTCAAGGACTACCAGGCCCCATATGCCACCGAGGTGCCCGAGCTCACCAACATGCGCGAGATCCCCGCGCCCTCCCAGACCATCCCGGGCGGCCAGAAGGGGGCGGGGGAGTCGGGTACCGGGCCGGTTCCGGCGGCGATCGGCAACGCGGTGTACGACGCCACCGGTGTGCGCTTCACGGCGCTGCCCATCACACCCGAACGGATGTTGCTGGCACTGAAGGAGAAGGCCAGCCAGGGCGTGCAGACGCTGCGGTTCCCCGACGACATGCACGACTTCACGGGACCACGGACCTACGCCGAATGGCCGGGACCGACGTCAGAGGGCGACGAAGAGGGCTGGCTGCTGTGAAGGCGTTCACGTTCCACGCGCCGCAGGCGCTGGCGGATGCGGTCACGCTGCTCGGCCAGCATGGCGCCGAGGCCCGTCCCATCGCGGGCGGTCAGAGCCTGTTGCTCGCGATGAAGGAGCGGGCGGCGACGCCGTCGGTGCTCGTCTCGTTGAGCGG
This sequence comes from Pseudonocardiales bacterium, assembly GCA_032230575.1. Taxonomy (GTDB): domain Bacteria; phylum Actinomycetota; class Actinomycetes; order Mycobacteriales; family Pseudonocardiaceae; genus Lentzea. The sequence continues at coordinate 2,847 of JAVXWK010000053.1, forward strand.
CGTCGCCGACCTGCGGGGCTGGCATCAGGACGGTGACGGACTGCACATCGGCTCCGGCACGACGTACGCCGCGCTCGCGGGCTCGACGTTCCCAGCGTGGCAGCAGGAGATCGCCACGGTCGCCGGCAACCTTGCCGATCGACCAGTCCGCACGATGGGCACCATCGGCGGAGCGTTGTGCCAGGCCGAGCCGCGGTTCGACATGCCGGCGCTGGCACTGGGCCTCGACGCCACGATGGCTCTGGTGTCCGCGAGCGGTGTGCGGATGCTGCCGGCGAACGAGTTCTTCCGCCCCGAGGGCGGGACCGTTCTGCAGGCTGGCGAGATCCTGTCCCGGGTGAGCTTCCCGCCGGCCGCGCGGTTCTCCGGCGTCGCCTTCGAGAAGTTCCGGGTCCGGGTCTTCGACGCCGCACTGGTGTCCGCCGTCTGCGCGGTCCGGGTCGGTGTCCCCGCGGAGGCCCGTCTCGTCGTCGGGGGGGTGCGCCCGACACCCGTCGAGGTGCCGGGGGTGGCTGCCGAGCTGGCAGCTGATCTCGACGGCGCTGATCCCGCAGAGCTCGGTCGCCGGTGCGCCGACGAGGTGCTACCGGCAGCGGAGGCAACCACGTCGCTGGCCAGGTACCAGCGCGAGCTGGTGGCAGTGGTGGCCCGGGACGCAGTCATCCGCGCGCTCGCGACAGCAAGGAGCTGAGACGGTGCAAGAAGTCACGTTGGTCATCAACGGCAAGCCGGTCACCTCGGAGGTGGACGAGCGCACCCTGCTGTTGGAGTTCATCCGCGACGTCGCCGGATACACTGGCACCCACAACGGCTGCCTCGAGGCGCGTTGCGGGTGTTGCTCGGTCGAGGTGGACGGCGACATCGTGAAGTCGTGCAACGTCCTGGCCGTCCAGGTGTCCGGGCGTTCGATCACCACCGTGGAGGGCCTCTCGCCGCAGCGGGTGGGACCCGTGGAGCACATCACCACGCAGAGCCTGGCGGGGATGTATGCGCCGCTCGACGCGCTAGGTGCCGACGCCTCGACGTTGCACCCGCTGCAGGCGGCCTTCCACCGCCGGCACGCACTTCAGTGCGGCTTCTGCACGCCGGGCATGCTCATGGTTCTCAAGGACTACCTCGAGGACAATCCGGAGCCGACCCGCGACGACGTGCGCAAGGCGATCTGCGGCAACCTGTGCCGCTGCACGGGTTATCAGCACATCGTCGACGCCACGATGGATGCGGCCGAGGTGATGCGTCTCGAGTCCGGTCTCTCGGCCTCCGGAGCCGACGTCACGGATGGCTGAGCCGACGACCGCAGCTGCGCCCCCGGAACCGCAGACCGGGACAGACCCGGTGCAGCAGATGGCGGGCGCCCTTGGTGAGCACGGCTACGTCGCCGACCGTCCCCTGGCGACGGTGCTGCACCTGGCCTGCTCCCTCGGCGTGCCGGTGCTGCTCGAGGGTGAGCCAGGAGTGGGCAAGACCTCGGTCGCCGAGGCGCTGGCGGCCGCGCGCGGCGCCCGGCTCGTGCGGTTGCAGTGCTACGAGGGGCTCTCCGCACACCACGCGCTCTACGAGTGGGACTACGCCCGCCAGCTGCTGGAGATCCGGCTCGCGGAGGCTCGGGGCGAGGTCGACGACGCCCTGCAGTCGAGGATCTTCACGACCGACTTCCTGCTGCGGCGCCCGCTGCTCGAGGCGATCTGGCCGGAGAACGAGGACGAGATCGTTCTTCTGATAGACGAGATCGACCGCGCCGACGAAGAGTTCGAGGCGTTGCTGCTCGAGCTGCTCTCACAGTTCCAGGTGACGATTCCCGAGATCGGCACGATCACCGCGCGCCGCCGCCCGATCATCATCCTGACCGCCAACCGCACGCGGGCGCTGAGCGATGCGCTGCGCCGACGTTGCGTGTACCACTGGATCCCGTTCCCCTCCCTGGGCCGGGAGATCGAGATCGTCCGTCGCCGGGCGCCCGAGGCCTCGGAACGCCTGGTGCAACGCGCCTGCCTGCTCATCCAGCGTCTCCGGGAGGGCTACTACCGCAAGGCGCCGGGAGTGTCCGAGACCATCGACTGGATACGGGCGCTGACGCTGCTCGGGGCAACGGACCTGGACCGGGGGCGCGTCGAGGACACCTTGGGCTGCATCCTCAAGGACAACGAGGACGTCGCCCTGTTCCTCCGGAAGGACCACGACCGGCTGGCCCGCGACCTGGGGCTGGACGGGCTGGACGGGCTGGACGAGGAAAACCGGACAGTGTGAACCGTGCCGGACCGCGCAGTGCCCGAACCCGGGCGGCAACCCGATGGCGACCCTCGGCCAGCCCGACCGGTGGCACCGCACCCGGTCATCGAGGCGGCCCGCCGGCACCGACACCGGCGTACGGGGGATCTCGGTGAGGACATCTGCCTGTTCGTGCTCGTGCTGCGCGAGGTCGGCGTCCCCGCCTCGGTGCCGGCCCTGCTGCTGGCAATTCGCGCGGTCGCCATGGTCGACCTGACCCGGCCCGATGATGTGCAAGCGGTCCTTCGAGCCTGCCTGACCTCCGGCCCCGAGCAGGGGGCCGCTCATGACGCGGCGTTCCCGGTGTTCTGGGCGGCCGAAGCAGCCGGCGTACTCCCCCTCGTGACCGACCCCGAGGCCGGCGGGGACGATGACGCCGCGGGGGCCGGCGGGGACGAGGGGATGCCGGGCACCGACCTCGCCGGCACCGGCGAGGGCGCGCCGGTCGGGCCGATGCGGCGCGCCGTCTACAGCGGATCCGGCCGCGATGAGGCGATGCACCCGGTGCCGTTCCGGGAACGGCGACAGGTGGAGGCGCTGGCGCGCCGGCTGGCGTCCGCGCTCGGCACCTCGCGCGGCGTCCGGACTCGGACGGCCGACCAGGGCGACCTGATCGACCTGCGGGACAGCCTCCGGCACAACCTGCGCTACGGCGAGGAGATGATGGTGCTGCGCAGGTCGAGGCCGGTGCCGGAGCGCTCGCGGCTCGCCGTCTTCTGCGACGTGAGTTCGTCGATGCAGCCATTCACCCCGCTGTTCCTCAGCTTTGTGCACGCTCTCACCAAGAGCGCTCGCTCGGTGGAATCGGCGATCTTCAACGTGGACACCGCTTTCGTCGCTGACGTGTTCCGGCGGCGGTCCCTGCCCGAGGCACTGGCCTGGCTGGCCGACCGCTCGATCAGCCTGGCCGGTGGCACCCGGACGGGTCACTGCCTGCACGCATTCAACGAGAGCCTCGAGGCACGCGGCGCCTTTCGCTCCGGGACGATCGCGCTGGTGCTCAGCGACGGCTGGGACGTCGGCGATCCAGAGCTGCTTGACACCGAGCTGCGGCGGCTGCGCTCGCAGGTCAGTCGGCTGATCTGGCTCGACCCGCACGCGGCGTCGACGGACTACCAGCCGCAGGTCATGGGACTCCAGAAGGCCTGGCCCTACATCGACGACTACCTCGACTTCTCCAGCCTCGAGTCGCTCCGCGACCTGGTAGAGCGGGTGGAGTCGCGGCCGGAGGTCAGGACGCCGGTGCGAGACCGGCGGCACGTCCTTGACACTGCATACAATCCTGAGTACAACTTCCCTCAATGACGCGCCGACGCGCGCCCGGAGGAGCGAACATGGTTCGGAGAACAGCAGTGGCTGCGGCGCTGCTCACCGCGTTCGCGATGGCGGCAGCCGGCTGCGGCGACAGCGGCGACAGCAACGCGGAGACCGGCGACAGCCCCACGAGCGGCGCGAAGGCGGACAAGAAGTTCACCATCGCGTTCAGCACGTACGCCGGGGTCATCCCGTTCTACCGAGCCACCAACGACGGGTTCAAGGACGCAGCCGACAAACTGGGCTGGGACTACCGCTACACCGATTCGAACTTCGATCCGGCCAAGCAGGTGTCCGACATCACCGACCTGCTGACCCAGGGTGCAGACCTGATCGCGGTAAGCCCGGGTGACGAGGAGGCGCTCGTGGGGGGCTACCGCGAGGCGAAGAACTCCGACGTATCTATCTGGTCGTACATCAACGACATCTCCGCGGACCAGCAGGATCTGCGGCAGACGTGGTTCCACGTCGACTGGTCCGACGTCGCGGACAAGCGCGGGCGCTTCATGCTCGAGAAGATGGGTGGCAGCGGAAAGGTGATCGCGATCCGCGGTCCGTCCGCGGTGCTCATCGTCCGCCAGTACCAGGACGGGTTCGAGCGAGCGATGAAGACCGCTCCCGGCGCGAAGCTGGCGTTCGCGCAGAATGCGCAGGCGTTCACGCCGGAGGAAGGCCTGCGGCTCACCCAGGACGCCCTCACCGCCCACCCGGACGTCAAGGCCATCTGGGTCGACAACGACGACATGGCCCTCGGCGTCGTACAGGCCGTGCAGGAAGCGCATCTCGGCAAGAACGACGTCGTGATCGTCAGCGGTGACGGCACCAACGCGGCGGTCAAGCTCGTGGAGGAAGGCTGGCTCGACTACACGGTCATCGCGCCGGGATACGAGTGGGCCAGCGACGTCGTCAAGGCGGCGCAGAAGTTCCTGGTCAACGGCGAAGACCCTCCCGCCACGGTCGACTTCAAGCTGATCGACGTGACGCCGGACAACGCCGCCGAGCTGCTCGCCACCTGCCCCACACACCCGAAGGAGGTGTATTGCCGCACGTAGTCGCGCCGTCGAGCCACGACCCGAGGGGACTGCCACGCATGAGGCCGAGAAGGGTTCCACGCAGCGGATGACCGACGTCGATCGCGCCCCTGTGTGGCCGACGCGGGACGACGCGCCGCGCTATGCCGCGGTCGGGGTGGTGAAGCGCTTTGCCAAGCAGCCGGTACTCAAGGGTGTCGACTTCGAGCTGCGGGGTGGCCAGGTCCACGCCCTGATCGGCGAGAACGGCTCAGGCAAGTCCACCCTCATCAAGATCATGTCCGGTGCTCTGCGGCCGAGCGAGGGCCACCTCGAGTTCGACGGCCAGCGCGTCGAGCTGCGGTCGCCGCTGGCGGCACGGAGTCTCGGGCTCGCCGTCGTACACCAGGACCATCAGCTGTTCCCGGACCTCGATGTCGCGATGAACATCTCCGGAACCACGCTGGCGCCGGGCGGACGGTTGCCGGGCTCCGTGTCGCACCGTGGCATCCGGGACCGGGCCCGCGAGCTGCTGGAGCAGCTCGGCATCGAGATGGACGTCTCGCGTCGCGTGCGCGAGCTGAGCCCCGCGGACTGGAAGCTCATCGAGATCGCCCGCTCGCTCTCCCTCGACCCGCGCTTCATGATCCTCGACGAGCCCACCGCCTCGTTGGATCGGCACGACTCCAGGCGGGTCCTGACGCTGATCCAGCGGCTGTCGGCCCGAGGCGTGGGCGTCGGCTTCGTCTCCCACCGGCTGGAGGAGGCGCTCGAGGTCTCTCACTGGGTCACGGTGCTGCGCGACGGCAACCTGGTCGCCACGCGGCCGGCCGAGCACCTGAGCCTGCGTGGCCTCGCCCGGCTCATCGTCGGCGGTGACTTCGCCGAGGACGCCAAGCTGGCGCCGACCGTGGCCGGCCAGCGGGATGCGGTGGTGGCCTTGCGGGGAGTCAGCGTCCGCGCGGGTGCCGCGCCGTTCGACCTGGACGTCCGCGCCGGCGAGATCCTCGGTCTCACCGGGCTCGTCGGGGCGGGCGCGCTGGAGGTGGCCCGGATGATGGGCGGTCGACGGCGCCTGCCGGGGTCCGTACTCGTCGACGGCGCCACACGGGTGTTGCGGCGACCACGCGACGCCCACGCGCTGGGCATCGGTTACATTCCCGAGGACAGGCAGCACGACGGACTGGTCGGGCTGCTTTCGGTCGCGGTCAACCTCAGCCTCGCCACGCTGCCGGCGATCTCTCCGCGCACCATCGTCTCCCGACGACGGCTCCGGGTCCACGCGGCCAAGTACGTCGAGGCACTGAACATCAAGGCCCCGTCCGTGGACGCACCGGTGGGAAGCCTGTCCGGTGGCAACCAGCAGAAAGTGCTGATCGGCCGGTGGCTGGCAACCGGGAGCCGGGTCCTGATCGTGGAGACTCCCACGCACGGGGTGGACGTCGGTGCGAAGGGCGAGATCGTCAGGCTGCTCCGCAGGTTCGCCGCCGACGGTGGTGCCGTGGTGGTCGCGTCCACCGACGTCTCCGAGGTGCTCGCCACTGCGGATCGGGTGGCGGTCTTCAACCACGGTGAGCTCGTCCACGTCTTCGATGCCTCCGAGACGTCGTACGGGAAGATTCTGGTGGAGGGCGCGAAGAACAAGCAGCTCCAGGAGGTCGAAACCCGGCTCGAGACCGACCGTGAGACCTACGACTCCAGGAGCGCGTGATGGACCACGAGGTTGATGCGGTCGGCCGGCTCGACGGTCCGGCGGTCGAACCGGAATCGGGAGCACAGCGGCAGCGCCCCGGCCGCGGGAACCTAGGGGCTGCGCTGCGGGTTGTCGACCTCGACATCGCCTTCGTCGTCGCGACCCTCGTCGCGCTCGTCGTGTTCCTGAGCTTCGCGTCCCCGTTCTTCCTCACGGAGCGGAACCTCTCCAACGTCCTGCTGCAGGTCTCGGTGCTCGCCGCGGTCTCCTTCGGCGTCACGATCGTCATCATCGCCGGGCACTTCGACCTGTCCGTCGGCTCAGGCGTCGCGATCGTGATGGTGGTCGGGGCGCTGGTCATGCGCGACACCGGCTCGGTGGGCCTGGGGCTTCTCGCGGGGCTCGCCACCGGACTGGCCGTCGGTCTCACCAGCGGGGTGCTCGTCGCCGTCGTACGCGTGCCGTCGTTCATCGCCACCCTCGGCATGCTGGTCATCGCCCGCGGCATCGCGCGCGCCCTGTCGGGCGGTCGCACCGTCGCGGGTGTGCCGAACGAGTTCATCGATTTCATGAACGCGTCGTTCCTCGGCCTGCGGCTGAGCGTGTGGGTGACGCTGCTGGTTCTCGTCGTCTTCCACGTGACGCTTCGGCACACCCGGCTGGGCATCCAGATCTACGCGGTCGGGGGCAACCCTGCGGCCGCGCGACTGTCGGGGCTGC
>JAVXWK010000099.1:0-4798 GCA_032230575.1 Pseudonocardiales bacterium
CCCGCGCCACCCACTGGGCGGGCAGGTCGCCGGACACGATCGAGCAGAAGACACACGGCATGCCGCCATGTGACCAGAGACCGCGAGGTCAGCCGGCCGTCTTACCGGCTTTGACCCCGAAGAAGTCGCCACCCTTCCGCTTCACGTCGTCCGTACCCCAGTCCCGGATCCGGTCGACGGGGATCATCCGCGGGATGTGCTTGCGGCAGTGGATGTAGGCCTCCTGCACCTCGACCACCACCCACCGCTCCACCTTCCTGTCCTCGGTGTCGTACTCCTCCCGAGGCGCGATCCGGGCGCGGCCGTTCACGTGCAGCCCGATCAGGTCGTCGGCGAAGTCCACCATCAGCATCCCGACGTGCGGGTTCTCCATGATGTTGCCCAGGGACGCCATCACGCCGTTGCCGCGGTACTCGGGGTACGCGACGGTCCGGGAGTCGATCACCTTGATGAACCCCGCCGGCCCGGCCCGCAGGGTCGAGTCGCACTCCCCGTCGGCATCAGCGGTCGAGATGAACGCCATCTCCATCCGGGCGACGAACTCGGCCATCGCGGGGTTCAGGTGGTCCAGGACCTGGTCCGAGTAGAAGCGTGTGGCGCGGTCCTGTGTCTCCAGGGCACATTGGAGGAAGTGCTCACCGCGTGAGCCAGGTTGCTCAACACGGTCGGGTGAGGTGGTTTCAGTCAGCTCAGGCAGGGACACGAGCCCAACCGTCGCACGCAAGCGCGCAAGCCGGTACAGACGGACCCTCACATTCACACTGTTGCGGGAACAACCATGTGCATAGAGTAATCAGACTTCGCTCGAAGGTGGCATCAAGGAGTCAAACTCTCCGATCAGGGGTTACTGTCCACTCTGTCGGGGGACGGATGCTTGACGAGGACTACCCGCGCCTTGCTGGCGCCAATGAGAACGTGGAGACTGCGCGCGGACCATGACTGCGAACGCTGTGCTGAGCCCCATCCCTACCCCGCCACACCGAGAACCACCTCCCGGCGTCACCGCGATGGTGCGGATGATCCGGGAGAGCTTCGCGGTGGTGGAGCCGCACGCCGAAGAAGTGGCGAAGTTCTTCTACGGCATGCTCTTCTCGCTCTCGCCTGCCACACGCGAGATGTTCCCCGCGAACATGGAGGTCCAACGGAGCCGTCTGCTCCGTGCCCTCGTGCACGTGGTGCAGATGGTCGACCGCCCGGACGACCTCATCCCCTTCCTCCGCCAGCTGGGCCGTGACCACCGCAAGTTCGGTGTCATCAACGTCCACTACGAGGCTGTCGGCACGGCGCTGCTGTCCGCGGTGAAGAAGTTCGCGGGCGCTGCGTGGACGCCGAAGGTCGAGATGGCGTGGGCCGAGGCCTACACGCTGATGGCGCGGGCCATGCAGGAGGCCGCGGACGCCGACAACGGCCCTGCCTACTGGCACGCCACGGTGCTGGAGCACCAGCGTGTGTCGTGGGACCTGGCCGTCGTCCGGCTGCAGCCCGACCACCCGGTCAGCTACAAGGCCGGTCAGTACGTCAGCGTGGAGACGCCGCAGCGCAAGCGCCTGTGGCGGTACTACTCGCCGGCGAACGCCCCGCGCGAGGACGGCGTCATCGAGTTCCACATCCGGTCCGTCGACGGCGGCTGGGTGTCACGCTCGGTCGTCGGCCACACGCAGGCCGGTGACACGTGGCGCATCGGACCGCCCATGGGACGTCTTTCGGTCGACCGCACGGCCGGCTCGGACATCCTGATGGTGGCCGGTGGCACGGGCGTCGCGCCGATGCACGCGATCATCGACGAGATGGCGCAGTACGGCGAGAACCCGCGCGTGCACCTGTTCTACGGCGGCCGCACCCGCGAGGACCTCTACGACCTGGACAACCTGCAGCGAATCGCGACCACGAACCCGTGGCTCACGGTCGTGCCGGTGCTGGAGTCGGATCCCGGCGTCCGAGGCGTCGAGCAGGGCAGCCTCGCCGACGTGGTCACCCGCTACGGCGCGTGGGAAGACCGCGACGTCCTGGTCTGCGGCAGTCCCGCCATGATCAGGTCAACGGTCTCCCGCATGCTGGTCGCGGGAACGCCGCTCGACCGGATCAAGTACGACCCGTTCACGCTGGACTAAGCTCGGCACGTCTCAGCGACTGGCGTGCCGAGGGTGGAACTGACCACCGGGAAGCGACGGCCGCGCGCACCGAACGCCTGGGTGCCCGGCACGGAGATGCGCCGTGCTCTCGAACGTCGACCCCGAAATCGCCACCCTCATCCAGGCAGAAGCAGCGCGGCAGGCCCGCAAGCTGCGCATGATCGCCTCGGAGAACGACGTCTCAGCCGCCGTGCTTGAAGCAACAGGCTCGGTGCTGACCAACAAGTACTCCGAGGGCTACCCCGGCAAGCGGTACTACGAGGGCCAGCAGATCATCGACCAGGTCGAGCAACTGGCGATCGATCGTGCTCGCGCCCTGTTCGGCGTGGACCACGCCAACGTCCAGCCGCTGTCCGGCGCCCCGGCGAACCTGGCCGTCTACCTGGCCTTCCTGCAGCCGGGCGACACCGTGATGGGCATGTCCCTGCCCATGGGCGGCCACCTCACCCACGGCTGGAGCGTGTCCGCGACCGGCAAGTGGTTCAACGCCGTCCAGTACGAGGTCCGCAAGGACACCGGAGTGGTCGACATGGACCAGGTCCGCTCACTCGCGCTGGCCGAACGCCCGAAGGTGATCTTCTGCGGCGGCACGGCGATCCCGCGCACGATCGACTTCCCGGCCTTCGCCTCGGTCGCCGCCGAAGTGGGCGCGATCCTGGTCGCCGACATCGCCCACATCGCGGGTCTGGTCGCAGGCGGCGCCCACCCGTCCCCGGTCGGTCACGCCCCGGTGATCACCACGACGACGCACAAGACCCTGCGCGGCCCCCGCGGCGCCATGATCCTCTGCGACGCCGAACACGCCCGCGCCATCGACCGCGCGGTCTTCCCGGGCCTGCAGGGCGGCCCGCACGACCACACGACCGCCGCCATCGCCGTGGCGCTGCACGAAGCCTCGCAGCCGGAGTTCCGCGAGTACGCCCACACGATCGTCGCAAACGCTCGCGCCCTGGCAGACGCCCTGCTGGAACGCGGCTTCGACCTGGTCTCCGGCGGCACCGACAACCACCTGATCCTGGTCGACCTCACCTCGAAGGGCATCGCCGGCAAGCCCGCCGCCCAAGCCCTGGACCGCGCCGGCATCGAGCTCAACTACAACGCGGTCCCGTTCGACCCGCGCAAGCCGTTCGACCCGTCCGGCATCCGCCTGGGCACCGCCGGCATCACCACGCGCGGCCTCAAGCCGTCCCAGATGCCGCTGCTCGCCGACTGGATCGACCGCGCCATCGCAGCCGCCGGCAACGAGCCCGCACTCGACCGCATCGCCGCCGAGGTGGAAGACCTACTCGGCACCCTCTAGCTCTCTGACAGCAAGACGAACCTCTTCGAGCGCTCGGCGGGCGACTTCAGCGAAGTCCCCGCCGACCTCCAACCACCGGCCGTAGCCGACCCGCAGCGCCACAACACCCAGCTCGGCGGCAACAGCAGCGTCGAGCTCCGCCACACCGCGTTGCCGCAGCGCCTCCTGCATCACGCTGGAGAATCCGGCCATCTTCATGGCGTCCCGCTCGCGCAGCTCGTCGTTGGCGGCGATCACCGCGAGCCGCCGCGGCCCGTTCGCCCTGCGCTCCTCGGTGAACGTGACGGCGATCGCCACCAGCGCGCCCTCGACCGCCTTGAGCGCCCCAGCCGACTCCGGCGCGCCGGCGATCCCCTTGACCAGCAGCTCGACCAACTCGTCCTGACCGCCGAACAGCACTTCACGCTTGTCCTTGAAGTGCCGGAAGTACGTGCTCTTCGTGAGCCCGGCCCGCTCAGCGATCTGCGCGACCGCAGTGTTCTCGTAGCCCTGCTCGTCGAACAGGTCGAGTGCGGCGCGCACCAACCGATCCCGCGCGTCCGGCTCCCATCGACCCATGCCGCACATCATAAGTGATGCGACTCAGTCCCATCACTCTGCTACGGTTGATGAGACCAAGTCCCATCACTTGAGGAGTGTCATGAAGGTCTTCGTCACGGGCGCCAGCGGCCACGTCGGCTCCGCACTGGTCCCCGAACTGCTAGGCGCCGGCCACCGGGTCGTCGGTCTGGCACGCTCGGACACATCCGCCGCGAAGCTCGATGCCCAGGGCGCAATGGTTCAACTCGGTGACCTCGACGACCTGGACGGGTTGCGCAAGGGCGCGGCCGATGCGGACGCAGTGATCCACCTGGCGTTCAAGCACGAGGAGATGTTCGCGGGCGACTACGCCGGTGCCTCAGCCGCCGATCTCGCCGTGGTCCAGACGTTCCTCGACGAACTCTCGGGCACCGACAAGCCTTTGATCGGCACTGGCGGCACCCTGTCCTACTCGGGCCTGGGCCGCACCGCCACCGAGTCCGAACGCGTCCCCGACGACCACAGCCGAGGCACCGCCCGCAACCTCGTCATCGACTCGAAGACCGTACGCGGCGCGGTGGTCGTCCTGCCGCCGACTGTCCACAGTGCACTGGACACGGCCGGCTTCATCCCGCTGCTGGTGCGAATCGCCCGCACCACAGGCGTTTCCGGTTACCCAGGCGACGGCACCAACCGCTGGTCCGCTGCGCACACACTGGACGCGGCACGGCTTTACCGGCTGGCGGCGGAGAAGGCTCCTGCCGGTTCGGTGCGGCACGCGGTGGCCGAGGAGGCGGTGACGCTGAAGGAGATCGCCGAGGTCATCGGGCGAAAGCTGAACGTGCCG
>JAVXWK010000106.1:0-4131 GCA_032230575.1 Pseudonocardiales bacterium
GCGTCGGTCGGTCTGACCGACGCACCGCAAGACCCTAGGCGTCCCAGACGGCCGCGCTCATGGTGGGGATGAGGTCGCGGGTGATCCGCACACCCGGCAGCGCCTTCGAGTACTGGAGCTCGAACTCGGTGTCGGTGAGCGGCATCGCCTGCTTGCTCATCTCCAGCCAGCGCGGGTGCAGCATCATCCGGACCGAGTCGCACGCGGCCTCGACGTCGCCCGAGACGTCGTAGACGATCTTGCCGGTCTCGAACGCGTAGGCGCTCTGCTCGGCGGGCGCGGCGGCGCCGTCGGGTTGCGTGACGTCGACGATCACCAGCCGTCCTCCGGGCGCGACGATCGAGCGCAGCACGGCCAGAACCTCGTCCACCGGTCCCATGTGGAACACCGCGTTGACCGACATCACCAGGTCGAAGAGACCGTCGCGTTCGGGCGACAGGCTCAGTGCCTCGCGGCACTCGTAGCGCACCGGCACCCGCGTGGGCTTCAGAGCCGCGATGTCCAGCATCTTCTGCGAGATGTCGACGCCCACGACCTCGTCGTAACGGTCGGCGAGCAGGCCGCAGTTGTTGCCGCCGCCGCAACCGACGTCAAGTGCGCGTTCGCCATCAGGCAGCTGCGAGGTCAGCCAGGAGCGCACCGGGCTCGTCGCGGCATCACGGATGCCGGTGAACCGCTCGTACAGCTCGGCCAGGTCGTCGAAATACGCTTCCGGTGCGCTCATGAGACGAACTTTCGGGCCGCCACGACCAGCCAGGACAGGGTCGCGCGCGAAACCTGCGCACACGTGCGGGGTCGTGGTCTCAGCAGAGCACGTGCCAGGCGATGTGCGGGACACGTCAGGACCGCGAGACTCGGCGGCATGCGCGACGAATTCGACTGCGACGTACTCGTGGTGGGCGCGGGTCCCACCGGCCTCTGCACGGCGCTCATGCTGGAGCAGCACGGCGTGCGGGTGCGGGTCGTGGACCGCAAGCCCGGTCCGGTCGAGCAGTCGCGCGCGGCGATCGTGCACGCGCGGACGCTGGAGTGCCTGGACCGGCTCGGGGTCGCGGAGGCCGCCGTCGCGCGGGGTGTGCCGATCACCGACGTGGCGATCCACTCGTCCGGCAGGCACGTGGGCGACATGCCGCTCGCGGGCGAGGGATCCGCGGACCAGACCAAGTTTCCCTACGCACTGGCACTGGAGCAGTTCGAGACCGAACGCGTTCTCGCGGACGCCCTCGACGTGGAGATCGAGTGGGGAACCGAGGTTGTAGGCCTGACCGACACCGGTTCGGGCGTTGAGGTGGAGACCGGTTCCGGCGTGATCACAGCGCGCTGGCTGGTCGGTGCGGACGGCGCGTCGAGCAGCGTCAGGAAGTTCCTCGGGCAGGAGTTCGACGGGGAGACCTACGAGCAGTCCGGCATGCTGGCCGACGTCACGCTGGACGTGGAGCTCGGCGTGAAGGGCATGCGGCTCAACCTGACCCCTGGCGGGTTCGTCGGGATCCTGCCGTTGAAATCCGGCCGCTACCGGCTGTTCGGCGTGGTGCCGCCGTATCTGCACAAAGCACCGACGGGCGACGTGACGCACGAGTCGTACGCACCGTTGGACCACGAGGTTTTGCAGCGCTGGTTCGACGACTACTTCAGGGTCGACGCGAAACTCGAGCAGATCGAATGGGCGTCGATGTTCCGGTTCCACAGCCGGCTCGCGTCGAAGTTCCGGGTGGGCAACGCCTTCCTGGCGGGCGACGCCGCGCACATCCACAATCCAGCCGGCGGCCAGGGGCTCAACCTGGGCGTGGGCGACGCGGTCAACCTGGCGTGGAAACTCGCCCAGGTGGTGAAGGGCGAGGCGCCGGAGTGGCTGCTCGACACCTACGAGGAAGAACGGCGGCCGATCGCGCGGACCGTCCTCAAGCGCACAGACCTGGGGTTCAAGCTGGAAACCGGCGACAGCGCTGTCGCCGTGTGGATGCGCACGCACGTCGCGACCCGGCTCGTCGGTGTCGTGTCACGCCTGGCTCCGGTGCGCAGGATGTTCTTCCACATGTTCTCGCAGCTCTGGATCGGCTACCGCGGCAGCCGGGCCGTCGGCCGCGCGGTGGGCCAGCTGAAGGCGGGCGTCCGCGCGCCGTACACCCCCGGCCTCACGCACGCTCCTGGCTACCAGGTGCTGCTGTTCGCGGTTCCCGCGGCGCAGTTCGAAGGTCCCGTGACCACGCACCTGATCCCTCCGTCGGATGTCGCCGCGTACCGGGCGTACCAGGTGGACGGTCCGCGGCTGGTGCTGATCCGCCCGGACGGGCACGTCGCCGCCGTGGCCGAGACCGCGGAAGGCCTCGCCGAGTTCCTCGACACCGTGTTGGTGCGCGTGCAAGTTCGCAGTTAGTGCTGTGTACTGCACGCATGGCCATCGTCTCTCCCGGCTTCACCGGGCGGCGTCAGTCACCGGACGTGCAGCTGCCGCCCGGTCAGTACCTCACCGAGGACTTCCCGGTCCTCACCGCGGGCCCGACGCCACGCGTGCCGACCGACCGGTGGGAGTTCACGGTCAGCACGGAGATCGGGCAGAAGCACACGTGGTCGTGGCAGCAGCTGATCGAGCTGCCGGCCGAGAAGATCACCACGGACATCCACTGCGTCACCAAGTGGTCCAAGCTGCGGACCCGCTGGAAGGGCGTCTCGCTGGACGTCCTGCTGGAGGACGTCGAGACGGCCGCGGACTTCGCGTTGGTCCACTCCTACGGCGGCTACACGACCAACCTGCCGCTGGAGGACCTCCTCGACGGCCAGGCGTGGATCGCCTACCGCTACGACGACGATGAGCTCACGCCCGAGCACGGCGGCCCGGCCCGGTTGCTCGTGCCGCACCTGTACTTCTGGAAGTCGGCGAAATGGGTCCGGGGGATCCAGCTGCTGCTCGAGGACGAGCCCGGCTTCTGGGAGACCGCCGGCTACCACGACTACGGAGACCCATGGCGCGAGCAGCGGTATCAGGGCGACTGACCTGGCGGGTGGCGTCGCTCGCCGCTGCCTCCGACCTGACGAAGAGCGCGCGGTCACTGGTGTTCGACGTGCCCGACTGGCCGGGACACCTGCCGGGTCAGCACGTCGACCTTCGCCTCACCGCCGAGGACGGCTACTCGGTGCAGCGCAGCTACTCGATCTCGTCGGCCTCTGATCGGCTGGAGCTGGCCGTGCAACGGGTCGAGGACGGCGAGGTGTCGCCGTACCTGTGCGACGTGCTCACCGTGGGCTCCCGGATCGAGCTGCGCGGCCCGGTCGGCGGCTGGTTCGTCTGGCGTGCCGCGGATCAGGCGCCGGTGACGCTCGTGGCGGGCGGATCGGGCATCGCGCCGCTGATGGCGATGATCCGGGCGCGAGCGGCGGAGGGCAGTCGCGTGCCGTTCAAGCTGATCTACTCGGTGCGCACGCCTGATGACGTGATGTTCGCCGACGAGCTGCTTGTGCGTGCTCGCGAGGACGCCGGGCTGGATGTTCGGCTGGTGTACACCCGGCAAGCCCCGGAAGGGTCTCAGGAGCCGCCGGGCCGGCTGGGTGTGGCGACCATCAACACGCACGCCTGGCCCGCCGAGTTCACTCCCGACGTGTTCGTGTGCGGGCCGACCGGGTTCGTCGAGACGGTGTCCGACATCTTCGTGGCGCTGGGCCATGATCCGCGCCGTGTGCGCACCGAACGCTTCGGCTGACAGGAGATCTCCGATGAGCCATGTCGACGGCAACTCGCTCGCGGGGGATCTGCGGGAGATCTTCGCGGTGGACCTGACGGTGGCCACCGGCCAGTGCGCGGGCTGCGGGTACAAGGGTTCGGTGGCGACGCTGCGGGTCTACCAGAACGCGCCGGGAATCGTGGCGCGCTGCCCGCACTGCGAGGAAGTGGTGCTGCGGCTGGTGCGCGGACGGGACAGGGCGTGGCTGGACCTGCGCGGAACCGTGAGCCTGGAGATCCCGCTCCCATCGTGACCTGGCGTCTGCATGTACCACCAACCCGAAGTCGGTCGTACATGCAGACGCCGTGCCGAGCGGTGGACGCGCTCTCACAGCGTGACCGAACTTGTCCTGTTTGACATGGCCGATACCTCCGATCGGAGGTAGTCCGGCCTCCGAAGCGTGTGCGTGGAT
>JAVXWK010000129.1:0-3704 GCA_032230575.1 Pseudonocardiales bacterium
ATGCCCGCCGAGAAGAAGATGCCCGCCCACGAGCGCTTGAAGACGCCGTCCTCGCCGAACGAGGTGGCGGCCGGGGTGGTGTCCGAGCGCGGTGTCGCCGAAGACGAGTTCGGCAGCAGCGCCTGCGCGAGGTCGTTGTACGTGATGACCGGGACGATCGTGTCGACGCGCTTGTCGACGCCGGCGAGCAGCAACGAGAGAGCGCCGCCGTACGAAGCGCCTGTCACGCCGACGCGGGGGTCTCCGCCGGTGTCCTTCTGCACCTCGTCACGGGTGCCGAGGAAGTCGAGCAGCTTCTGCGCGTCGCGGACCTCGCGGTCGAGCGAGTTCAGCGCGATCTGGCCGGTGCTGCGGCCGAAACCGCGCGCGGACCACGTCAGCACGACGAAACCGCGCCGGGCGAACTCCTCGGCCTGGGTGTGCACGCTGCGGAGGCTGCCGCCGAAGCCGTGCGCGAGCATGATCGCGGGCGCGGGCGTCTGCTGGGGGAGGTAAAGACGCGTCTCGATCGTCACCGTCTGAGTGCTGTCGGGGCTCTCAGGTGCGTCGATGTTCGCTTCTTTGTAGGGAACGGCCACGGGATCGTCGCCGGATCGAGTGAAGTACACGCCACCTGCGACGACGGCGAGGACCACGATCAATGCGGGGATCGTCCACCGGCCGCGAAGGCGGGAGAGGCGGGACACATCGATGACGATATGCGAGTTTTGCTGAGAACGACCTGTCGGGATCCGGTCCCGGTCTCAGCATGAGTGGATCTTCAGCACGGCTTCAGGTAGCGGCAGGTTCCGGTCCGAACGACACGCAGCGTATTCCCGTTGCACCTGGTTGCGTGGGTCTGCTCACCCTGTGTGGCGCTAACCGCCACTCGTGGAGCACAATATTGACGCAGCATGGAGGGGAGTACTCCCTAAGCGGCGGTGTCGTCAGTACGGAGCTCGGCGTGGAGCTTCCGGTGCCGTCGGTCGACTGAGAGATCATCTCAGCGGCGGAGGAGACCTCCGGGTTTATTTGGCGTGCGCCCGAGAATCCCGGAGGTTGGGTTGTGAACGTCCCCGCATGGATGTGGATCGCGACGATCGCAGGTCTGCTCGTTCTGCTGGCTGTCGACCTCGTCATCGTCGATCGGAAACCCCATGAGGTGACGATCGGAGAAGCAGCCCGCTGGGTCGTCTTCTACGTCGCTATGGCCGCCCTCTTCGGCCTCGGGATCTGGTACTTCGCCGGTGGTCAGTACTCCACCGAGTTCTTCGCCGGGTACATCACCGAGTACTCGCTGAGCGTCGACAACCTGTTCATCTTCTTGATCATCATGACGACGTTCAAGGTGCCCGCGATCCACCAGCACAAGGTGCTGCTGATCGGCATCCTGCTCGCGTTGATCATGCGCGGCATCTTCATCGCGGCCGGCGCGGCGCTCATCAGTGAGTTCAGCTGGGTCTTCTTCATCTTCGGCGCGTTCCTCATCTACACCGGCTGGCAGCTGGCGCGGGAGAACCACGACGAGGAAGAGGAGTACAAGGAGAACCTGATGCTGCGCATGGTGCGCAAGGTTTTCCCGGTGACCGACGACTTCCACGGCTCGAACTCGTTCATCAAGATCGAGGGCAAGCGCTACGTGACCCCGATGTTCATCGTGATGGTCGCGATCGGCTCCACCGACCTGCTCTTCGCGCTCGACTCGATCCCCGCGATCTTCGGCCTCACCAAGGAGCCCTTCCTGGTGTTCACGGCCAACGCGTTCGCGCTGATGGGCTTGCGCCAGCTGTACTTCCTGCTCGGCGGCCTGCTCGCGAAGCTCGTCTACCTCTCGATCGGCCTGTCGGTGATCCTCGGCTTCATCGGCGTCAAGCTGATCCTGGAAGCCCTGCACACCAACACCCTGCCGTTCCTCAACGGCGGCGAGCCCTTCCACGTGCCGACGATCGGCATCGAGGTCTCCCTCTCGGTGATCGTCGGCGTGCTGGCGATCACGACGATCGCCAGCCACCTCAAGGTTCGTCGCGACCCGGAAGCCGCCAAGCACGTAGGCGCCAACCACTAACGGGTGGTTTTTGCGCCACGCGGGGCCCCTGCGTACCGCAGGAAAGTACGTGGGGTCCCCGCGTACTAACTAGAGGTGGACGACTGGGGTGCCGTTCTGGTAGACGGCGCGGATCGACTGCTTGAGGGTGCCCGCCTTGACGTGCTGTTCGGCGTCACCCTCCACGAGAACGAGATCGGCGAGCTTGCCCGGGGCGAGCTCGCCGAGTTCGTTTCCGAGGCGCATCAGCTCGGCGGCGGACGTGGTGGTCGCGTAGAGCGCCTCTGCGGGCGTCATGCCGTACTCGACCATCAGCGTGAGCTCGTTGAGATTGTCGCCGTGCGGGCCCACACCGGAGTCGGTGCCCATCGCGATCTTCACGCCCGCCGCGTGCGCCTTCTGGAACGCCTGGGTGTGTTGCGCGACAACGGTCCTGGCCTTGTCCAGGATGACGTCCGAGATCGCCACACCCGCCGCGGCCTGGTCGAGCACCATGCGCGGCGCCATCAGCGTCGGCACGAGCCATGTGCCGTTCTTGAGCATCTCCTCGACGCCTTCGTCGGTGAGGAACACGCCGTGCTCGATCGACCGGACTCCGTTGCGCACGGCGGTGAGGATGCCGTCGCCGCTCATCGCGTGCGACATCACCGCGATGCCCGCCGCGTTGGCCTCCTGCACGATCATCGCGATCTCCTCGTCGCGGAAGTGCGCGTGGCGGGGGTTGCTGCGCGGTGACATCACGCCGCCGCTGCTGGCGATCTTGATGATGTCGGCGCCGTGGCGGACGAGCGTGCGGATGACCTTGCGCAGCTCCTCCGGGCCGTCGGCGACGGTGTCCGGCAGGCCGGGGTGCAGCGGCGGCGAGATGTGGGCGCCGCACTGCATCCAGTCGTCGTTGTGGCCGCCCGTCTGCGAGACCATGTTGACCGCGATCTGCATGCGCGGGCCCGGGATCAGCCCGCGCCGGACCGCCTCCGCCACACCGAGGTCCGCCCCGAGCGCGTCGCGGACGGTCGTGATGCCGCAGTCGAGCGTGGCTTTCATGTTGCCGATCGCCTCGTAGAACGGCAGCGAGAACGGCGTGTTCAGCGACCGCACCAGGTCGGCGCCGCTGAACATGAAGTGCACGTGGCAGTCGAACAGCCCCGGCAGGACCGTGTGGCCGGTCGCGTCGACGACGGTGTCGCCGTCGAGCCCGATGCCCACGTCCACGATGCGGTCACCCTCGACGACCACGTCGCCAGGCTCCGTCGTCGAACCGGTGAAGACCCTGCCCCCAGAGAACACGATGCGCGTCATAAGCGGAAATCTATGCGGCGAGTCAATTTCTGTGATCCGTCATGCGACGGGTCGCGTTAACAGCGTTCTGGACTCTGCACATTTAGTCCCGAGACGTCCAGAAACTGAGCCTCAATCCACCCCAGTCCAACCACGTCTGTGAGACGTGTGTGAGACGAAGCGGCCTCCGGCGGTGTTGCGAGCACCAGCCGGAGGCCTTGACCCCAACAGCCTGAGCAAACAGGAGTTGAGACCCGTGGCAAAGCCTACGACCGTCCCCGTGTTCCGTCCGATCCCCCACCTCGACGGCTGCTCCGACGCCACCGCGTCCATCCCGTGCTTCACCCGCCCCGGCGGCACCTGCTACGCCACGAACATCCTCGGAAACGTCACCGACGTATGC
>JAVXWK010000172.1:0-3146 GCA_032230575.1 Pseudonocardiales bacterium
CGGTGCTCCACACGTACATCGTCCTGACCGCGATCTTGTCCGCGGCGCCGTGGGGCTTGCCTGCGCGGTACCAGTTCAGGGCGGCCGTCAGCGCGCCTGGTTCGGACAGGCGCTGGATGTACTCGTCGATGTGCGACGGCCGGATCCGCCACTCGAACATCTGCTTGAGTGCCTGGGCGTTGTTGTCGAGCATGCGCCGCTCGGTACTGCGCTCACGCCAGTCGAGCATGTACTGCGACCGCAGCCGCTGGTCCTCGTCGGTCTGCAGGGCGGTCTTCAACGCTCCGGGGTGCGGGGTGGAGAAGACGCTCAAAGTGCGCAGCCGGTCCGGGTGGTCGATCGCGGTCCACCACGCGACGGCGCCGCCCCAGTCGTGGCCGACCAGGTCGAACGTGCCCCAGCCCAGCGCGTCGGCCATGGCGATCACGTCGGCTACCAGGTGTGTGACGGTGTACTCGGACGCCTGCTCTGGTCGCACTCCGGGGGAGTAGCCGCGCTGGTCCGGGGCGACCGCGCGGAAGCCGTTCACGCCCAGCACCGCGACCTGGTGCTCCCACTCGATGGCGGCCTCGGGGAAGCCGTGCAGCAACAGGACCGGGCGGCCGTCCTCGGGGCCGGACGCGATGGCGTCGAAGGTGCCTGCCTCGGTCTCGATGCTGATGTGCTCGATCACGAGTTCGAACAGTACCTGTGTGATCTGGCTCTCAAGATCCGAGCCGAAAGACGTGTCCGCACGAACACCGGGCGTGCATCCGCATGTCGACGTGCTGACATCCCCGACCGCTACGAATGCCGTTGTGCTCGTGCTGCACGGCGGGCGCGAACACGGCCAGGAACCCGTCCGGCGGCACAACCTCGCGTATCTGAGGATGGTGCCGCTGGCCCGCGCGCTGCGTGCGCCCGGCGTCGAGGTCTGGGTGCTGCGGTATCGGAAGCGGGGCTGGAACGCGCCGAGCCTCGATCCCGTCAAGGACGCCGAGTGGGCGCTGAACAGGATCTCCCAGCTGCATCCCGGGAAGCCTGTCGTGCTCGTCGGGCATTCGATGGGTGCTCGGACGGCGCTGCGGGTCGCGGGTCATCCCAGCGTGAGAGCCGTGTGCGCGCTGGCGCCGTGGATCGAGCCGGGGGAGCCGTTCCAGCAGCTCGCGGGCAAGTCGTTGCTGATCGCGCACGGGGATCAGGAGCGGATGACGGACCCGGCCAAGTCGCTGTGGTTCGCGCGGCAGGCCAAGACGGTCACGGCGAAGGTGGCGCGCTTCACCGTCGAGGGCGACGGCCACGCGATGCTCAGGCGGGCGGGGGACTGGACCCGGCTCGTCGTCGACTTCGTGCACGGTGAGCTCGGACTCGAACCGGTGGCACCCGACATCGCGAATGCCATGCAGGAGGCCTCGCCGCGTGGCCTCGACGTGCCATTGGGAGGTTCGCGTGGCTGAGGTCGCCGTCATCGGGGCAGGGGTTGCCGGGCTCACCGCCGCCTACGTGCTGCAACGCGGGCACGACGTCACGTTGTTCGAGGCGGACGACCGGCTCGGCGGACACGCGCACACGCACGACATCGGTGGCGTGGCGGTGGATTCCGGGTTCATCGTCCACAACGAACGGACGTACCCGAACCTGATCCGGCTCTTCCGCGAGCTGAACGTGTCCACTCAGGACTCCGAGATGTCGATGAGCGTGCGGTGCGACGGGTGCGGGCTCGAGTACGCGGGCGCTCGGAAGCTGCCCGGTCTGTTCGCACAACCGGGAAACGCCACCAATGGCCGGTATCTCAGGATGTTGTCGGAGATCACGCGGTTCTACCGGCACGCCCGGCGCGTTCTCGACCACGAGGAGGCGCACGACGTCACGCTCGGCGCGTTCCTCGCGATCGGCGGCTACTCCCGGTACTTCGTCGACCACTTCGTCATTCCGCTGGTCAGCGCGGTGTGGTCGTCCGGCGCGGCGCTCAGCCTGAAGTACCCGGCCTGGTATCTGTTCGAGTTCCTCGGCAACCACGGGATGCTGTCGGTCGGTGGCACGCCGCAGTGGAAGACGGTCGTGGGCGGCTCGCGCACGTACGTCGAGTGTGCGGTGAAGGGGTTGCGCGCCGTCCACGTCAGCACTCCGATCCGCGCGGTGACGAGGACCGGCAACGGCGTGGAGATTCGCGACGACAACAACGTGCTGCACACCGCGGACCACGTCGTCATCGCCACGCACCCGGACCAGGCGCTCGGGCTGCTCGCCGATCCGACGCGCGAGGAGAAGGAGGTGCTGGGCGCGTTCCAGTACTCGCGCAACGAGACCTGGCTGCACACCGACGCCTCGATCCTGCCGCGCACGAGCGGGGCGAAGGCGTCGTGGAACCTCTACAAGCGAGCGTGCTCGGAGGCTGACGACCAGGTGCTCGTCAGCTACCACATGAACAGGCTGATGCGGCTCGACGAACCGCGCGACTTCGTGGTGACGCTGAACCCGCGCGACGTCGATCCTGAGCGGGTGCTCGCTCGGATGGTCTACGAGCATCCGATCTACACGCCGGAATCCGTTGCGGCACAACGACGTCTGCCCGAGGTCAACAGCGCCACGACCGCGTACGCCGGCGCGTACCACGGCTGGGGCTTCCACGAGGACGGGTGCGCGTCAGGAGTGCGTGCTGCCGAGCACTTCGGGGTCGACTGGTGATCTACGACGTCGTCATCACGCACGCCCGCCGTGAGCTGATCGAGCGGACTTTCAGCCACCGCGCGTACATGTGGCTCGTCGACCTCGACCAGTTGCCGCGCCTGCCGTGGTGGGCGAAGCCGTTCGCGCGCTTCGAGGCTCGCGATCACGTCGGATCACCTGCGAAGACCATCCGGGAGAACCTGGGCGAGTGGCTGGCCGATCGCGGGATCGAGCTCGGCGGCGGGCAGGTCCTGATGCTCGCCAACGCCCGTGTCCTCGGCTACGTCTTCAACCCGCTGTCCGTGTACTGGTGCCACGACGCGTCCGGAGCGCTCGTGTGTGTGGTCGCGGAGGTGCACAACACCTACGGCGGACGTCATTGCTATCTGCTGCGCACCGACGACCAGGGCCGGGCGTCGGTGGACAAGGAGTTCTACGTCTCCCCGTTCCTGGAAGTCGACGGCCACTACGTGATGAGGCTGCCGAAGCCGGGAAAT
>JAVXWK010000178.1:0-15271 GCA_032230575.1 Pseudonocardiales bacterium
CTGCAAGGCGAGGATCACCGAGTTCACGATGCCGAACAGCAGCACCGGGGAGATCGTCGGCAGCGTGACGTGCCACCACCGGCGGATCGGGCCGGCACCGTCGAGCTCTGCCGCCTCGTACTGCTCCTGCGGCACGTCCAGGATCGCGGCGAGGATGATGATCATCAGGTCGCCGGAGATCCACAGCATGATCGCGGTGATACCGGGCTTCGCCCACGAGGGGTCCGAGAACCACAGCGGTGACTGGAGACCGAACCAGTCGAGCACCGTCGCGAACGGGCCTCCGTTGGGGCGCAACACCATGAAGAACACCAGCGTCGCGGCCACCGGCGGTGCCAGCGACGGGAGATAGCAGAGCGTGCGGATCAGGCCGACGCCGGATTTGAGACGTGCGATGACCGACGCCACGCCCAGCGCGAACACCGTCCGCGCGATTGTCAGCACCACGACGAACCACATCGTGTTCTGGATCGCCTTGATGAACAAGGGATCCTTGAACATGAACGTGTAGTTGTCGAGGCCGGTGAACTCCGGAGCGTTGATCAGGTCGTACTTCGTGAAGCTGAAGACGACCGTGGCGACCAGCGGATAGCCGAAGAACAGTACGAAGCCGATGAGGGCCGGGGCCATGAACCCGAGCACGGCGAGACGGTGGCGGGCACGTGCCCGCCCCCTGCCGGGGGCGGGCCGAGCGCCGAGCGTGGCGGTCATCTGGGAATCCCTTACTTGCCGCTCTTGGCGACCTGGTCGTCGATGTTCTTGTCGACTTCCTTGAGGCCTGCTGCCAGATCCGGGACCTTGCCCGAGGTGTAGGACACCGCGAAGTCGGTCACTGCCTTGATGTGCGCGTCACCGATCGGGGTGACCGGGTTGCCCTTGAGCTTGTCGCTCTTGGCCAGGTCGATGAACGTCTTGAACTGCTCGTCCACCTCGAGGCGCTTGTCGTCCATCGCGGCCTTGGTGCTCGGGACGTTCTTGATGGCGTTCGAGAGGTCGACGATCGTGTCGGTGTCGAACGTCAGGTGCTTGATCAGCTCCCACGCGGCGCCGGGGTTCTTGGCGCCCTTGGGAATGCCCATGATCGTGCCGGTGGTGAAGGCGGTGCCGTAGTCGGCGGGCTTCCAGGTCGGGAACGGAGCCGTGCCGAACTTGATCTGCGGCGCCTGGGCCTTGAGGAAGGCGGTGCGGTACTCGCCGTCCATCATGATCGCGATCTTGCCCTGGTGGAACGCGTGGTCAGCCGAGTACTCCTGGCCGAGGCCGGCGCGGAAGCGCTCCAGCTGCTCGTAGCCGTAGAAGTCGACGAGCTTCTTCTGGAACGTCATCATCTCGGTGAAGCCGGGCGAGGTGGCGAGGGACGACTTGCCGTCCGAGCCTGCCCACTCGGCACCGAAGGACGGCGCGAGGATGGTCGGGCGGTTGGCGTAGAAGCCCATGGTGGGCAGGTAACCCGCGACCTCGATGTCGCCGTTCGGCGCCTTCTTGGTCAGCTTCTTCGCGTCTTCGAACAGCTCGTCCAGCGTCTTCGGCGGGGCAGCGATGCCGGCCTCGGCGAACTGGCCCGTGTTGTAGTACATGGCGTACACGTCGGTGAGCATGGGCAGCGCGCAGCGGTTGCCCTTGTACTCGGTGTAGTCGCGCACGGCCGGCGAGATCTGGTTCAGGTCGACCTTGTCGCGGTCGAGGTACGGCTTCAGCGGCTGGAATGCGCCGGTGGAGCAGAACGAGCCGATGTTGTCGGTCGTGAACGACAGCGCGACGTCAGGCGTGTTGCCCGACCGGATACCCGCGGTGATCTTGTCGTCGTCCTGCGAGCCCTCGTGCTTGATCTCGATGTTCGGGAACTTCTTGTTGAACGTCTTGAGGGCCTTGGTGACCTCTTCGTACTCGCGGTCGGAGTAGTTGCTCCAGACCGTGAGGGTCAGCTTGTCGTCCTTGCCAGGAGCAGCTGCGGCGTCGGAATTCGCGCCGCCACCCTTGCCCGCCGCACATGCGGTGAGGGTCAGCGCTGCGGCGACACAGAGCAAGGCAGCACGGGTGTGCTTGCGCATGTGCACTCCTTCTCGATCAACGTGGGGACCCGGCGACCACAGGGCCGCGGAATGGAGCCGTGGTGGCTGCCGGCAGACCGAACACCGTCTCGCGTGCCACTGCCAGTGCCGAGTGCAGTGCGCCGCTGCGCACCGGCTTCCCGGTCACCAAAGCCAGTTGAAGAGGTGTCCTCGGAACCACCAGTTGCCGCAGTTCCGCGGCAACGAGATCGTTCAGCGTCGTTCCCCCTGCCTGGGCGATGTCGCCGGACAGGAGGATGAGTTCCGGGTCGAGCACCGCGACGACGCTAGCCACGCCCGTGGCGATGCGCTTGGCGAGATCGGCCATGAACTCCCGGCCCGCAGGCCCCGCGGCCAACGCCTTGCGCACGGCACCGTGACCGTTGCGCGCGGCGAGCCCGTGAGCCCTGGCGAGCTTGCAGATCGATGCGTTGCTGAGCAGCTCTCCGTACGTGCCGCCGGAGCGGTCCGTGTCGGTGTCGGCAGAGGCGCGGTCGGGGATCATCAGTCCGTCGATCTCGCCCGCACCACCGGAAGCACCGCGCAGCAGCACTCCGTTGATCACGACAGCGGCACCGACGAGGTCGGCGGGCCAGATGACGACGAAGTCGCGCACCTCGGTGGCCCTGCCGGCGACCATCTCCTCCAGCGCGACCAGGTTGACGTCGTTCTCGACGCTCACCGAGGTCGCGAGCTGCTCCCGCAACCGGCCGGGCATGTCGAAACCGCTCCAGCCGGGCAGATGTGGTGCATAGGCGAGCTCGCCGTTCGCGGGGTTCACCGCTCCCGGACAGCCCACGACGACGTGCAGCAGCTGGTCGGGGGCGAGGCCTGCCTGCCCGCACGCCTTGCCGACCGCGCTGACGAACGCCTCGAGCACGCCGTGTTTCACGGGCATCGGCGCTTTGTGCTCGGTGAGCACGGCACCGGAGATGTCCGCGATCGCGATGTCGACCGTCTCGGGGGTGAGGTCGATGGCTGCGATGTGCGCGAGGGCCCCGTTGACCGACCACAGCTGGGCACGCGGCCCGCGTCCACCGCCGCGCAGTCCGTTGCGGACCACGGAGTCGCCGGCTTCCAGCCTGGTGAGCAGCTGTGCGGTCGCCGGCTTGGAAAGGCCGATCAGGCCTTCCAACTCCGACCTGGTCAGCGGTCCGTTGCGCAGCAAAGCCTCGATGGCTGCGCGGTCGTTGATCTCCCGCAGCAGTCGTGGGCTTCCGGCACGCATTAGGTCCGCTCCTGTCTGTTAACTTTCCAGACGATTTCCGGTGACGGTAGTGACCTGGTTCACCGAGGTCAATCCCCGATACGGGTCCGTTACCTGACTTAGGTTCACCTAAGGCAGTCTGGAAGCATGACCGACGTGCGCCAGGAGTCGCTCGCATCACTGCTCGGGGGCCGGGGCGGCGCATTGGACGCCTCGCTGCCGCCGTTGGCGTTCGTCGCAGGCTGGCTGCTGTGGAGCCACTCGATCGGCGCAGGTGCCGTGACTGCCGTGCTGTGCGGCGTGGTGATCGGTGTGTTGCGCCTGGTGCGCGGCGAGAAACCCCGCGCCGTCGTGCTGTCCGTGCTGCTCGTGGTGGCAGCAGCGCTGGTGGCTGTCTACACAGGGCGCGTCGAGGACTTCTTCCTCATCCAGCTGCTGTCCAACGTGGCCTCTGCCCTCGCGTGGGCGGGCTCGATCGCGGTGCGCTGGCCGTTGCTCGGCGTCGTCGTCGGGACCCTGCTGGGCCAGAAGACGAGGTGGCGGCGAGATCCTGCCCTTTTGCGCGCTTACTCAGTCGCGTCGTGGGCGTGGGTCGGGCAGTACGTGCTGCGGGTCGCCGTCTTCACTCCACTGTGGCTGGACGCTCAGGTCGTCTGGCTGGTCACGGTTCGCGCTGTTCTGTCGTGGCCGCTGCAGATCGTCTGCATCCTGGTGTCGGGGTGGCTGCTCCGGCGCGCACTGCCTCCGGGCCACCCCGGCTTCCGTCATCCGCAGGTGCCTGAGTCCGCTGCTTAGTACTGCTGCTCGCGCACACTCTGCCGTGATCTGCGGCTCAACGCTTCTTCGCGGGCGGTGCTGGAAAAGCCTCGATGTACTCCTGGATCTCCATGTGCCCGCGGAAGGGTTTGATCACGAAGCGACTCAGCAGGTACAGGAAGACGATCGAGGCGACGCCGAGCACAACGACGCTGGCCGGATCCACGACTCCGCCGCGCGCGAAGAACTGCTCCTGCATCTTCGCTGAACCGGTGACGAGCGACAGCGTCATCCCCGACAGCATGACCAGCGGCATGAGCAGGAACGCACCCACAACCGCGAGCCGATAGGGCCGGCTGTCGGTGCGAATGGCTTCCTTTCGCCGCAGATCCGGGTAAACACGGGTGACGGAGTTCCAACTCCGCTTCGCGAAAGGGTCTTCCACGAGCTCGACTCCCGCCGACCGGGCTCGCACGGCGGTGAGGGCGGTCTGGCCCGCCCGCTTGGTCACCGGTATCAGCAGCTCTCGTGCAGTGCCCACGACGTGAAGTGCCGGTCCTGATGTCACCTCGAATTCACGTGTGTTCGGCACGACCCAGTTCGAGAACACCCGGACCTTGCAGGCCGTCTCCTGCTCTACCTCGATCAGCTCGATCGACCGGAGGGACGTCCACGGAACGGCGATCGCGTCACGCGAACGCTTGCGCCGTGATGCCAGTCCGTCGAGGACCAACCGGTCCGCTCTCACGCACAACCGGGCTTTGAGACCTCTGGTGGGAAACGGGATTTCCAGTTTCGACGACATCAGCCCGGCCGTGACGGGGCGGGTCAGGACAAGCCGCACCGCCTCGCTCACCAACCAGGACACCACAATCAGGCCGACACCGATGGCGAGTGCGATCGGAGTGTTTCGCTTCCCCGCGATGAAGAAGCAGGTGAAGACCGAGAGAAAGAGGCCTGGGAACGCAGCCCAGCGCGCCCAGATCGGCCACATCGTCGTGCGGCGCCAGTGCCATCCGATGCCGAGGGCGATGATCAGCCAGATCGCACCGCCGCCGAGCAGGAGTTCCACCACGCTTCGAGGAGACGGATCGTCCCGACCCGCGAGCTTCGAGTCCCACTCGGTGAGGCTTGGATACGCGGCGACGGGGATGAACGCGGCCATGGCGACCAGCACGAGTCCGGCCACCCGGCGCGCGAAGACCTCGATCACAGGTCGCCTTCCATGCGTTTGAACGACCCCGGCTGGTCCACGTTCTGCCGCTGCTCGTCCCAGTACTTGCGCCAGGCCTCGTCCTTCTCGTCCTGCTTGACCTGCTGATCTGCCTCTCGGTGCGTCTGGTCACTCCACTCCTGGACAGCCGCGTTGCCGAGAACCTTCGGGTACTTCGGCAGTGACGTGGAGCCGACTTCGCGTTCGAGCATGTCAGCCGCGTTGTCGAAACGAGGGTCGCCCGCGTGCATGCTGTCGCGCAGATTCGCGTTTCGCGTCTCTTCCAACGACTTCATCGCCTCGGACCGCGTTTCCTTGAGCTTCTCGCCCTTCTCGCCGAGCTTCTCCAGGTTCCTCAGGTCCTTGGCGTCGAGCTTGCCCTGCTCCGCCTTCTTCGCGAGCTTCAACGCGTCGGTGGCTTGCCTCGCCGCCTTCTGGTTGTAGTCGGTGACGGTCCGCTTGAGGTTCTTGGTGGTGTTCCCCATCGTGTCGCGCGAGTGCTTGGCCTTCTCCGCGACTTTCTCCAGCTGCTTCACCACCTTGCCGATCTTCTTGGCGTTCTTGCCCGCGGTGATCGCGCCTTCGGCGACGGTGTCCGCGATGAACGCGGCTTCAGACGCACCGAAGGTAATTGGCGCCAACGCCGTCGCAGCAGCGAACTTGATGATCGCGTTCGAGACGAACGACGCGATGGCGTCACGGACCGCGCCACGGACGACACCAACTGCGGACGCCGCGACGGTCATCGCCTGTGCGGCAGAGGTGGCGTGGCTCGCGCCGCCCGCGACCACGTTCGAGAAGTCCTGCACGGCCTTGCGATAGCCGTCGATCGCGGCACCCTGGGCGCCGCTGAGCGCGTCGATCGTGCCGGAGTACTTGTCGGCCGTCTCCTGCATGCGCTTGGCGATGTTGCTCCACGTCGTCGCCATCGCGTTGACCGCGTCCGGGTCCCCGGCCAGCAGGTCGAGGCCTTCCTTGAGGAACCCGATGTGCTCGATCAGCCAGCCGATGCCCGCCGACAGCAGGCTGCCGAGCGGGTTGGTGACGAACCCGAGCAGGTCCATGCCGAGACCAGCCAGGTCGCCGAGAACGGCAGTCCAGTCGCCTTTGACGCCGTCGTAGATCAGGTTCGCGGAGCTGCTGAAGATGCCCGCCGCGTCCCACGCCTGGGTGGGACTGTCGAAGTTCGAGCCCTCGATCAGGCTGCTCGCCTCGAACCCCTCAGTCGCGTTGAGGGGGTTGAGCTCCCCGATGTTCTGCGGTTCCTCGCTCATGACTTCGGTCCGTCCATGCCCTCACGCAGCTTGCCGAACGCCTGCGCCATCGCTTCTTCCTGGTCTGCGTACGTCTGACGCATGCCGGCGAACCTCTCCACGACGGAGTCGCCGGCCGCCTTGACGGTGTTGACGTAGTCGCCGGCCTCGTTCGTCCAGTTCTGCATCATCTCGGCGAAGAACATGCCGACGACGCCCCACGCCTGCGGGTTGCCGATGTAGGACGAAGCTGCGTCGGCCGCGCCGGGGAGTCCGGCGATGAGGCCTTTCAGTTCGCGCTCGTGGACTTCCAGTGCCTGGAGGTCGATCTGGAAGCCGGACATCACCAGCCACCTTCATTCTTGAAGGGGTCGCGCTGGTCGTAGTCCGTGTCGTCGTCCTCGACCGGACGCCGCGCCGGGCGAGGCGCAGGTGGCGGCTGAGTCTCGTACTGCTGTTCCTCGTTCACCACGAACTGGCGCGGAGGCGCGGGCGTGTCGTCGGGCTCGTCCGGGACGTCGATCTTCGGGATCTGGGACTCGACGAACCGCATCGCGTCGCTGTTGTCGCCGATGACCGGCGCCATGATCGTGGTGATCTGGGCGACGGCCTGGGCTTGGGCGCGCTTGGCCGTGGCCATGACCAGAGCGGCCAGGCGGTCTTTGGGCATGTCGTCGGCCTTCGAGCCGAACGACAGGCTGAGCAGCGCACCCCCGGCGCTGACGCTCACGGTCACGGCGCCGTCCGAACTGGACGCCGAGCCGGTCAGGTTCGCGATCTGGGACTTGGCTTCATCAGCTCGTTCGAGCAGCGCGGCGGTGCGCTGTTCGTAGTCCGAGAGCAGCTGGTGTGGATCAGTCATGCAGGCCCCCTTGCACGTACGTGAGGGGGACGCTACCGAGAGCGACGAACGCTCGCCCCAGGAACGAGCCAGATGGGAGCGAGCGCTCGATCTTCATCCCCAGGTGCCTGAAACCGCTCAGGACTGCTGCGTGCCTTGTTGCTGCGGAGGAACCTGCTGCTGGGGCGGGTACGGCTGCTGGTAGGGCTGTGCGTACCGCTGTTGCTCTCTTAGCTGGGCCCAGTACTGCTCTTGCTGCTGCGCCCGTCGCCTGCCACGGCTGGTGCTGAGCGCGATGATCGCGATGATCACCACGGCGATGACCGCCAGGACGAAGAGGAAGCCGAGCAGTCGGCCGAGCAGGTAACCGGCACTGCCTGCGTCTGCGAGTAGATGTGTCATCTCCGCACCTTGGCAGATCAGCTCGGCCTTGATCGACGGAACGTGACGAACCGCCTGTGATCTGTAGCTAGGACGGGCGGGGAGCCCCTGGTCCGAGCACGTCGACGGCCGCCAGCCAGGCCGCACCGGCGGCGCCTTCGGTTGCCATGATCACCTGAGCGTTGCAGCGCGTGAGCAGTTCCTGCTTCAGGTGGATGCCGACCGGGGTCTTGATCAGCGAGCCGACCAGCACGATCGGTGAGGTGTCGGAGGGTTTGCGGACCGCGGAGGCGGTGTCGGCCAGCAGACGAGCGGCCGAGGCCACGATCGCCAGGGCTTCCGGGTCGCCGTGGTGGTAGGCCGAGCTGACCAGAGGGGCGAACTGCGCCAGGGCGATGGGCGGGCGAGCGTTGACGGCGTTGATCAGCTGGCCGCGGCCACGGGCACCGGCCGCGGTCAGGACCGCGGTGGCCAGGCCTTCGAGTGGCGCGTCGAGGTCGAGCAACCGCAACGTGGCGCGGACGGCTTCGCGGCCCAGCCAGAACGCCGAGCCGTCGTCGCCGATCAGCCAGCCGTAGCCGCCCGCCTGGCCGACCATGCGGTGGTCGGCGATGCGGCCGGCGATGGAACCGGTGCCCGCCACCAGGACCGTGCCGTCGGGGGAGGAGGTGCCGGTGGCGAAGGCGGCCTCGCAGTCGGTGATCACGCGCATCGGGCAGTGCAGGCCCGCGTTCTCCCACGCCTGTTGGAAAAGCTCGAAGACCGCGGGGTCGGCCATCTTCGACGCCCCCGCCATGCCCAGGACGCCGGAGCGGACCTTGCTGGAGTCCAGGCCGTCCAGCGCTTCCGTCAGGGCCTCGCCGATGTGGGTGGCGGCCACCGAGGGCGGGTGCGAGTTCGGGTTGGCGCCGCCCGCGACACCTTGGCCCAGGCGGGCGCCGTCGAGATCGAGCACCAGCGCCCTGGTCGACGTGCCGCCCGCGTCGAGTCCCACCACCAGATCCATACCGACCGAGTATGCCGAGAGTCGCTCAGCTCGGGCACGCCCAACCGGGTATCACCGCACCAGCGCCCGGTTACCGCTTGCGTTGTGGTGGAACAACACCAACGATCCAGAAGGAACTTGATCACCCGGATGTACCACAGTGGACAGTGACGGGACGGTCATCTCGTACGAGAAGACGGCAGTTGGAGCAACGTCGATCAGTTCGTCGGAGTCCGCCGGCGCGGTGTAGCGGCCGTCGACGCCGACGGTGTAGGTCACCGGGCCGGGAGGCAACACGGACCGCGCGACCGGCAGCACCACGACGTCGCTGTCGAACACATTCGAGTCGAACGAGCCGTCGAGGCCGTTCAGCGGTTGCTCGTCGACCACGTCCTTCGTGCCGGCCACGACGGTGCGGGCCAGCCAGATGTCGGCCGTCACGTCGCCGTCGGCGTTGGTCGGCTTCACGGCGGTGGTCACGAAGTCCTTGCCGCCCACCGAGAACTTCACCTGCGGCTTGGTGTTGCTGCCGAGGTTGGTCCAGGTGTCCCAGGTCGCGACGCCGAACGCCAGCAGTTCCGGGGTCGCCGTCGCGCCGACGTAACGGAGGTCGCCGCCGCGGGCCGTGCGGTTGGCGGCGCAGTTGTCCTGGAGGTCCTGGCCGCACGCGGGCAGGCGGTCGGAGCGGGCGCCGAGCTGCAGCACGGTCATGCGCGCCTGGTAACCCTGCTGATCAAGGCCCTGGCCGACGACCCGCCCGGCCACCGCGGTCAGTCGCGACACCGGCTTCGGCGCCGCGTAGACCGGCACCCGCAGCGAGCGGTCGCCCGTGAAGATCACCAGGCCCGACGCCTCCGCCAGGAACTGCCGCCCCTCGTCCAGCTTCACCGTGGGGTCCGGGGCCTTCCGCAACGCCGCCGGGTTCGGGATCCGCATCTGGACGCCCACCGACGCCGAACCACCCGGCGGCAGCACGACGTACGGCGTGGTGACCTGGAACGACACCCCCGGCGCCGACGTGATCGGCTCGTACTGAGCGTGCAGGCGGACCGAAGTCGTTCCCTTGTTCAACAATCGGATCGTTCGATTGTTCAACAACGGGCCACCGACCTCGACCGTGCCGAACGACGCGTCGCCCAACGCCAGCACGTCCGCGGACAGCGCCGCGAGGCCGTCCACCCGACCGGCACCGACCCGCATCGGCGCCTCACGAACGCCGGCCGAGTCGTGGATGACGCCGTCAGCGGTGTTCATCAGGGCAGCCTTGACCTCTGCGACCGTCCACTGCGGATGAGCCTCGCGCAGCAACGCCGCGATCCCGGCGACGTGCGGCGAAGCCATCGACGTCCCACCCAGCGAGGCGCCGTCGGAGGCGGTCCCGGCAGCGGCCGAGAAGATCGTGTCACCGGGCGCGGCCACCGAGATCGACGACCGGGACCGCGAAGAGGAAGGAGTCATCGTGTCCGCGATCGCAGGCTCCAGCGACGGCACCGCGAGCTTCAACGCCGAGGTCAGGTGCACCGAAAGCGTCCCGGCCTCCAACGCGGGACGCAGAGCCTGAGAAGCCGCCGCGGTCAGCTGGAACGCCGGAATGTGCGCATTACCGGCGATCCCGGCCGCGAACACCGGCAACGAGGTCGGCAGCAGCACCCCGTCCGCCCCGGCCTTCCACGCGTTGTCGGTCCGAGCGCCGGAACCGCAAGCGCGCGTGGCGTCGTTGTCGTCCCACTCCAACCAGACGATCTTCCCGTGCAGGTCCTCGGAGATCGGCCTGCAACCGTCCACATCGGACGACAGCCGCGCCACAGGGCGAGTGAGTTCCAAGGCGCCCTTGTAGTTGATGCTGTACTGCCCCGGCCACTGCTTGCCCGCGACCTCAAGCCCGTCCAGCATCGAGAAGGCGTCCCGGATGTTGGCCACCGAGATCGCTTCGAAGGCGTTGCCCGGCGACCCGGCCACGTCGTAGAAGTCGCCGCCATTTCCCGCCGCGGCAACGACAACAACGCCGTTCTGCGTCAGCTTGCGCACGAACAACGCGTCAGGATCGTCCGCAGCACCGAAATCGCTGCCCAGCGACAGGTTCACCACGTCGAGCCGATCGGAGAAGTCCCCGTCCCCGTTGGGATCGAGCGCCCAGTCGAGTGCCTTCGCGGTCAGGTTCGTCCCGCCCTCGCACCCGAACACCTTCAACGCGTAGAGCAACGCCCCGGGTGCGGTACCGGGCCCGATCTTCAACGAGTCCAGGTCCACCGACGAGTACGACCCGCGAAAGGTCGAACCGTCGGCGTTCACCCCGAACCCGGCCGCGGTCCCGGCGACGTGCGTGCCGTGCCCCTCGCAGTCCATCGGGTCGTCGTCCGGTTCCGGCAACGACCCGGACTTGCCGGTGTAGGCATCACCCGCGAAGTCGTGGCCCCCGACGACCTTCGCGGTCGGGTACGACCCGCCGCCGAAGTCGGCGTGGCGGTAGTCGATCCCGGTGTCGATCACGCCGATCCGGACTCCGTCTCCGAAGCGTCCGAACGACTTCCACGCGTCGGATGTCCGGGTGAGACGGACGGCGTGCGCGTTGGTGAGCTTCTTCGGCTCCATCCGGTGGATGGCGCGGACCTCGGGCATGCGCGACAAAGCAGACAGGCGGGACTTTTCCGTCGACAGCACGACGCCGGGCACGGCGTTGGACGTTCGGGCAACTTCCCGGCCACCCGACCGGGAAACAACCCGAGAAGCCGAGGCGGAAGTGCGGTCCCTGGCTGAACGCGCCTGTGTAACGCCGGCCGTGTCGACGGCAGCGGTCGAGGTCAGCTCCACGAAAACGGTTACGCGCTCCACTGGGCCGGATGGCGTGAGCAGTGCGCCCACCAGGAGTGATGCGGCCACCAACTTCATGATCAAAGCCTCCTAGTCATCGGACGACTTCACGTCGGGACCTAGACGAACGTGCCCTCGCGGGGCTATACATCCGATGTATTTCGTGCGGTGTGACCAGAGGAGGAACGGCCGTGCAGTTTTTGCGCCTGGGGCCGGTCGGTGACGAACGTCCCGCAGTGAGGACCGACGACGGGACGACATACGACCTCCTACCGATCACCCCGGACATCGACGGCGCGTTCCTGGCGAACGACGGCGTCAACCGTGTGCGCGCGGCGCTCGAAGCCGGCGAGCTCGAAGCGCTCGACGACGAAGGACTGCGGGTCGGGCCGCCGCTCGCGCACCCCGGCAAGGTCATCTGCATCGGCCTCAACTACCGCGACCACGCGGAGGAGACCGGCGCGGACATCCCAGGCGAGCCGGTGATGTTCCTGAAGACGCCCGACACCGTCGTCGGCCCGTACGACGAGGTGCTCGTCCCGCGCCGGTCCGTGAAGACCGACTGGGAGGTCGAGCTCGGCGTCGTCATCGGGCGCACGGCTCGCTACCTGGAGTCCGAAGAGGACGCTCTGGCGTGCGTCGGCGCGTACGTGCTCTCGCACGACGTCTCCGAACGCGAGTTCCAGATCGAGCGCGGCGGGACGTGGGACAAGGGTAAGAACTGCGAGACGTTCAACCCTCTCGGCCCCTTCCTCGTGCCCGCCGACGAGATCGCCGATCCGCAGAGCCTGGAGATGCGGCTCTGGGTGAACGGCGAGATCAAGCAGAACTCGTCCACCAAGAACATGATCTTCCCGGTCGCGGAGATCGTCCGCTACCTCAGCCAGTTCCTCGTCCTTCGTCCGGGTGACGTCATCAACACAGGTACACCCGCTGGAGTGGCGCTCGGCCAGGCCGAGCCCAAGCCGTACCTGCGCGCCGGCGACGTCGTCGAGCTGGAGATCGAGGGCCTCGGCAAGCAACGTCAGACCCTTGGGCAGGCGTGACCCATGCCCAAGATCACCGCACTGGACGTGCTGGACATCCGGTTCCCGACCTCGCGCGAGCTCGACGGCTCCGACGCGATGAACCCGGACCCGGACTACTCGGCCGCCTATGTCGTCCTGCGCACCGACGACGGACCTGAGGGCCACGGGCTCGCGTTCACCATCGGCCGCGGCAACGACGTGCAGGCCGCCGGGATCAAGGCGCTCGCACCGCACGTCGTCGGCAAGGACGTGCCGGAGAACGCGAAGGGCCTGGCGGAGCTGTACTTCGAGCTGATCGGCGACTCGCAGATCCGCTGGCTCGGCCCCGAGAAGGGCGTCGCGCACATGGCGATCGGCGCGGTCGTCAACGCCGCGTGGGACCTCGCCGCCCGCCGCGCCGGGTTACCCGTCTGGCGGTTCCTCGCCCAGATGACGCCCGAGGAGATCGTCAGCCTCGTCGACTTCCGGTACCTCAGCGATGCCCTGACGCCCGACGACGCGCTGCAGATCCTGCGCAAGATCGAGCACGGCAAGGCCGAACGCGTGGAAACCATTGCTCGCGACGGTTATCCGGCCTACACGACGTCACCGGGCTGGCTCGGCTACTCCGACGAGAAGCTCGCCGGACTGGCTCGCCAGGCTCTCGCCGACGGCTTCGACATGATCAAGCTCAAGGTCGGCGGCAGCCTCGACGACGACGTCCGCCGGATGAAGCTCGCCCGCGAGGTCGTCGGCGAGGACATCCGCGTCGCGGTCGACGCGAACCAGCGCTGGGACGTCGACACGGCGATTCGCTGGATGCGTGAGCTGGCGCCGTACAACCCGTACTGGATCGAGGAGCCCACGTCGCCGGACGACGTGCTGGCCCACCGCGCGATCGCCGACGCGCTGGCCCCGATCAGGGTCGCGACCGGCGAGCACGTGCAGAACCGCGTGGTGTTCAAGCAGATGCTGCAGGCCGGCGCGCTCGACGTGCTGCAGCTCGACGCCTGCCGGGTCGCGGGCGTGAACGAGAACATCGCGATCCTGTTGCTGGCCAAGAAGTTCGAGGTGCCGGTGTGCCCGCACGCCGGCGGTGTCGGACTGTGCGAGCTGGTCAGGCACCTGTCGTTCTTCGACTACGTCGCGGTCTCCGGCGAGGTCGGCGAGCGCGTGATCGAGTGGGTCGACCACCTGCACGAGCACTTCCTGGACCCGGCCGTCGTCGAGAACGGCCGTTACCTGGCACCCGCCGAGCCGGGATTCTCCGCTCAGCTCAAGGAAGAGACGCTGTCCGACTACGTGTACCCGGAGGGTCCCGTGTGGACGGCACTGGAGGGCGAGAATGACTGACTTCGAAGGACTTGTCGCCGTCGTCACCGGCGGTGCGTCCGGGATCGGCCTGGCGACGGCGAACCTGCTGGCGTCGCGCGGCGCCACGGCCGTGGCACTGGACCTCAACCCGGACGTGAAGGACCCGCTCGTCGGGATCCGCGCGGACGTGTCGGACGACGAGAGCGTCAAAGCCGCCATCGACGAGGTCGTGCAGCGGTTCGGACGGCTCGACGTCGTGGTGAACAACGCGGGCATCGGCTCGCAGGGCGATGTCGCGGCGAACGATGACGACGAGTGGCTCAAAGTGCTCAACGTCAACGTGCTCGGCATGGTGCGCGTCTCGCGGGCCGCGTTGCCGCACCTCAGGAACTCGCCGTCCGCGGCGATCGTCAACACCTGCTCCATCGCTGCGTGGGCCGGGCTCCCGCAGCGTGCTCTCTACTCGGCCAGCAAGGGCGCGGTGTACTCGCTGACGCTCGCGATGGCCGCCGACCACGTGCGCGAAGGCATTCGCGTCAACGCGGTCGCTCCCGGCACGGCGGACACCCCGTGGGTGGGCCGTCTGCTCGACTCGGCGCCTGACCCGGCAGCCGAACGGGCCGCGTTGGAGGCACGCCAGCCGCACGGTCGTCTGGTCTCCGCCGATGAGGTCGCGGGTGCGATCGCCTACCTGGCGAGCCCGCTTTCCGGTTCCACCGCAGGCACGATCCTCGCTGTCGACGGTGGCATGTATGGCTTGCGCTTGCGTCCCAAGCAGTCATGAAAGGCAATGACACGATGAAGCGTCGCAACCTCACCGCCGCGGTGTGCCTCGCGCTGGCCGGTGCACTGACACTCTCCGCCTGCGGTGGCGGGACCACCGGCTCCGGAAGCGGTGGCGTCGGCCCGATCGGCGCCGACCACCCGCGGGCCGACTCCGACTTCTGGAACTCGTACATCAAGTACTTCCCGGACAAGGCCAAGGAACTCGGCGTCAACCTGCTGAACCCCACCAACTCGCAGAACAAGGTGGAGACGCTGGTCGCGAACGCCCAGTCGCTGCAGTCGCAGGGCGCCAAGGCGATCATCATGGCGCCGCAGGACACCGGCGCGATCGCGTCCACTCTGGACCGCTTGGACAAGGCGAAGATCCCGGTCGTCACCGTCGACACCCGTCCGGACAAGGGCAAGACCTACATGGTCGTGCGCGCGGACAACAAGGCGTACGGCGAGAAGGCCTGCAAGTTCCTCGGCGACAAGCTCGGCGGCAAGGGCAAGGTCATCGAGTTCCAGGGCGCGCTGTCGTCGGTCAACGGCCGCGACCGCTCCGAGGCGTTCGCCGCCTGCATGAAGAAGGACTACCCCGGCATCACGGTGTTCGAGGAGCCGACCGACTGGGAGGGCCCGAAGGCGTCCGCGGCCCTGCAGACCAGGCTCAACCAGCACCCGGAC
>JAVXWK010000212.1:0-7804 GCA_032230575.1 Pseudonocardiales bacterium
GCGTCGGGTGCGGCGAACATCGTGCACCGCAAGACTCTCGCGGCAGCGGCTGCTGCCGGCGAGGACGTCGACGCGTTGCGCGCACAGCTGCAGCAGGAGTACGAGGACACGCTGTGCAACCCGTACCAGGCCGCTGAGCGCGGGTACGTCGACTCGGTGATCCCGCCGTCGTACACGCGCGGATACGTGGCGCGGGCGTTGTCGATGCTGCGGGACAAGCGGGAGACGCTGCCGCCCAAGAAGCACGGGAACATCCCGCTGTGACCGCGGACCAGC
Source organism: Pseudonocardiales bacterium (assembly GCA_032230575.1). GTDB lineage: Bacteria > Actinomycetota > Actinomycetes > Mycobacteriales > Pseudonocardiaceae > Lentzea. Next base: position 277 of record JAVXWK010000212.1, read on the forward strand.
CTCTGCTGCGCGTCGTCAAGGGCGCGCCGGACGACTACGAACTGGCGGCTTTGACCGCTGTCGTCGCCGGGCTGGCTGCGGCCACTCCGGCGGAGGACAAGCCCACCCCACGCTCGGAGTGGGCCAACCCGGCCCGCCGAGTCCGCCGCCCCCTCCAGCACGGCCCCGGCGCCTGGCGAGCCTCCGGCTTCGCCGGCTGATCTGGAGTACGCGGGGACCTTTCGTACTGTCCTGAAGTACGCGGGGGACCTTTCGTACTGTCCTGCAGTACGCGGGGGAGCTTTCGTACTGTCCTGCAGTACGCGGGGGACCTTTCGTACTGTCCTGAAGTACGCGGGGAGCTTTCGTACTCTCTCTCCTGGAGTACGCGGGGAGCTTTCGTACTCTCCTGGAGTACGCGGGGTCCCCGCGTACCGTCAGGTCAGCAGGTGACGCGGCGGCTGGTGACGTTCAGGCCGACGGCTACCTCGCGGCAGCGGGTCTCGCCGTCCACCTGAAGTTTGAGGGTCCAGAACTCGCTGCCGTAGGCGTCCGTCCTGCGCAGCACCTGAGCTTGGTCGTGGTTGAGCGGCAGGTTGTCGCGCACTGCCGTGACGACCTGGCCCAGCAGCGCGTTCTCGGCGCGGTCGACGGTGTCGGCGAACGGCCAGACCGGCACGCCGTAGCCGATGGGATCGCTCGCGAGCACGCTGCCGACGGCCCACGATCCGACGAGGCCGCAGAGCACGACGAACATGGCCGCGATCCGTCTGCGCTTGCCTTCGCGATCGGAACCGCGTTCGGTGAGGACAAGCACCCAGCGCTTCACTTGGTCGAGGGTGCCGACGAACGGGGCGGTGGCGCATCAGTAGTACTACTCGAACCGGCGAATCCGGCACGGACAAGGCTGCGTGGCGGGCCGTCTCGGCGCTCTGCGTCGGCTTCTTCATGATCCTGCTGGACACGACCATCGTGAACGTCGCGATGCCCTCGATGATCGACGGCCTCAAGGCGACGCTCAACGACATCATCTGGGTCAACAGCGCCTACCTGCTGGCGTTCGCGGTCCCGTTGCTGCTGACGGGACGGCTGGGCGACCGGTTCGGGCCGAAGCGCGTCTACCTCGTCGGGCTCACGATCTTCGTGCTGGCCTCGCTGACCTGCGGACTGGCCGGCACGGCCGAGGTGCTCATCGCCGCGCGGGTCGTGCAGGGCCTGGGTGCCTCGGCCATGACCCCGCAGACGATGTCGTTCATCACCCACCTGTTCCCGCCGCACCGGCGTGGCGCGGCGCTCGGCATGTGGGGGTCGGTCGCCGGGTTCGCGACGGTCTCGGGGCCGCTGCTCGGCGGCGTGCTCGTCACGCAGCTCGGCTGGGAGTGGATCTTCTTCGTCAACATCCCGATCGGCGTCGTCGCACTCACGCTGGTGCTGCGCTGGGTGCCGGACTGGCAGCCGCGCCGGTCGCACAGGTTCGACGTGCTCGGTGTCGTGCTGTGCTGCCTCGGGCTCGGGCTGGTGGTCTTCGGCGTGCAGAACGGCGAGCACTACGGCTGGGGCGCGGTGGCGGGGCCGATCACGATCGCCGAGATCATCATCGCGGGCGCGCTGCTGCTCGTGGTGTTCGTGCTGTGGCTGGCGGCGGGGCGCAACGCCGCGCCGCTGCTGCCGTTGCGGATCTTCGGCAACCGGAACTTCTCGCTGGGCAACGTCGCCAACATGATCATCGGGTTCTCCGTCACCGGGTTGTTCGTGCCGCTGGTGCTGTTCGTGCAGACGGTGCCGAAGCTCTCGGCGTTCGAGGCGGGCCTGCTCACGGCGCCGACGTCGCTGATGTCCGGGGTGGTGGCGTTCTTCGCGGGACGGCAGTCGAACGGGCCGGGCGCGAAGTACCTGCCGATCGCCGGCTTCACGATGCTCGGAGCCGGCATCTTCGTGATGACGCTGCAGCTGGGCGGGTCGCCGTGGACGCTGCTGCCCGCACTCGTGGTCGTCGGCGCCGGCATGGGCATGGTGTACTCGCCGCTCACCAACATCGCCACGAAGACGCTTGACCCGCAGCTCATGGGTGCGGGCTCCGGGATCTACAACACCTCGCGGCAGTTCGGCGGTGTGCTCGGCAGCGCGGGCACGGGCGCGATCCTGCAGATCGTGCTGGCGGCGACGGGCGACTTCACCTCGGCGACGCGGGCGGCGTTGCTGATGCTGGTCGTGTCCACGGTCATCGGGGTGAGCGCGGCGGTGCTGATGAGGCGCGAAACGGGCGTGCGAGACTCCGCTGGTGCGTCTGATCCTGGCCTCCCAGTCACCCGCCCGTCTTAGCGTCCTGCGGGCCGCGGGCATCGAGCCCGTCGTCCGCGTGTCCGGTGTCGACGAGGACGCGCTGGTCGCGTCGCTCGCGAATCCCACGCCCGAGGAGACCGTCGTCGCGCTGTCCGCGGCGAAGGCGGAGGCGATCGAGCACGACGCCGAGTGCGTCGTGATCGGATGCGACTCGATGCTGCTGTTCGAGGGCGAGCTCGTGGGCAAGCCCGGTACGGCCGAGGTCGCGCGGGAGCGGTGGCGGCGGGTCGCGGGCAAGAGCGGCGCGCTGATCACCGGGCACACCGTGCTGCGCGTGTCTCACGGCGAAGTCGTCGACCGCGCGTCTGCCGCCGAGTCGACGACCGTGCGGTTCGGCACGCCGACGGACGAGGAGCTGGAGGCGTACATCGCCACGGGTGAGCCACTTCACGTCGCGGGCGGTTTCACGATCGACGGGCTCGGCGGCTGGTTCATCGACGGGATCGACGGCGACCACACGTCGGTGATCGGCATCAGCCTGCCGCTCACCCGACGGTTGCTCGGCCAGGTGGGTGTTTCCGTGTCCACACTCTGGTAGCCCTGGTCACACTTGGCTTGATCAGGGAAGACTGCCCTCATCGCGAGCGTTGGGGGCAAGCGGTGAACGAGTATTTGACGCGGCGCAGGCACATAGACCTGGCACGCAGGACGAGCACGGGCTGTCGGAGCTAACGCTCCCAGCCCCTATTCGCTCATCCCTGCCCAGGAGATGTTCCAGTGTCGTTCGTCCAGACCTACCGCAAGCCCAAGGTTTTCGGCCTGACCGTGCTCGGCGCGCTCGTTCTCGGCGCGCTCGCCGGCTGGCTCGGCAAGAACACGTGGCTCGCGCCCGTGCTCGCCAAGATCGGTTCCACCTTCACGGCGCTGCTGCAGCTGACCGTGATCCCGCTCGTGTTCACCGCGATCGTCGTCGGCATCGCGTCGCTGCGGAACCTCGGCGGTGGCCGCACCGCCGCCCGGCTCGGCGGCAAGACGTTCCTGTGGTTCGCCATCACGTCGTTCATCGCCGTGCTGATCGGACTCGCGGTCGGCGCGATCATCAAGCCGGGCCAGGGCGTGCACATCGAGCCCGCCGCCGGTTCCGTCGACAAGCTGGCCAAGCGCGTGTCCGGTTCGTGGAGCGCGTTGCTCGACAACCTGGTGCCCACCAACATCTTCAGCGCCTTCACCGAGGGCGAGGTGCTGCAGGTCGTCTTCATCGCGGTGCTCGTCGGGTTCGCCGCCTACGCGCTCGGTGAGAAGGCCGCGCCGTTCACGAACCTGGTCCGCTCGTTCTTCGACATCGTGCAGAAGGTCGTCGGCTGGATCATCCTGCTGGCGCCGATCGGCATCTTCGGTCTCATCGGCAACGCCGTCGCGTCGTACGGCAACTCGTTCGTGCGGCCGCTGTTCTCGTTGATCCTCGCGGTGTACGTCGGCACGTTGCTGGTGCTGTTCGTGGTCTACCCGATCCTGCTGAAGTTCGTCGGCAGGACCTCGCCGGTCGAGTTCTTCCGCAAGGCCGGCACGGCGATCCAGTTCGCGTTCGTCTCGCGCTCGTCGGGCGCCACGCTTCCGTTGTCCCGCAAGGCCGCCACTGAGCTCGGTGTGTCGCAGGAGTACGCGAACTTCGCCGTGCCGCTGGGCACCACGACCAAGATGGACGGATGCGCCGCGGTCTACCCGGCCGTCGCGACGATCTTCATCGCGAACCTGTTCGGCATCCAGCTCTCGGTGTGGCAGTACGTCGGCATCGTGCTCGTCGCGGTGTTCGGTGCTCTGGCCACCGCCGGAACCACCGGCTGGTACACGATGCTGACGCTGACGCTGAGCGTCGTCGGCCTGCCGCCGCAGGTGATCGCGACCGGCGTGGCCGTGGTCTACGCGATCGACCCGATCCTCGACATGATCCGCACCGCGACCAACGTGGCCGGGCAGATCACCGTGCCGGTGCTGGTGGCGCGCAGCGAGGGTCTGATCGAGGAGCCGGCCGCGGAGCGGGAGCTCGTCAACGCCTAGGAATCAGCGCACGGCCTGATCTGCGACAGGTTCGGCGTCGGTGCGGGCCAGCCGGCGAGCTGCTCCCGCGCCGGCGCCGGACTCGTGCAGCCGATGACCGGGCCGATCGCCGAGAACACCTGCACGAACGCGTCGTTGCACTGGCCGTCGCACCCCTGCTGGGCCGCGACGATGTCCGCGGTGCCGTCCTCGTTGACGTCGTGCAGCCCTATGTACCCGGCACTGGCCTGATAGGCAGTCTGCGCGCGGGACCACGAGCCGTCCTTGCGGATCAGCACCTCGCCGAGCGACTTGCCGTTCTGCTTCCCGCGCACGAGGCACACGCTGACCGGCGCCTCGGAACACTGCAGCGACTCGCCGTTCACCGTCGCGCCGGTCTCGGCGATGGTCATCTCGAAGATGAACGGGCCGGACGCGCCGGTCACCCTGATCCGCCCGCCGCCGGTGCCGCCGAGCAGCTCGACCAGGTCCTTGCCGACCGATTTGCCGATGATGACCTGGCAGACGGTGGTACCGCAGCGCATTCCCGCGTCGGTGCCGGATTGACCTGAATCGGTGCTGTGCGGTCGTTGGAAATAGGCGTAAACCAGCCCCGCGACGAAGACCACGGCAGCGGCGACGGCGGTCATCTGCACGGACCTGGATGCACCCACGTCGCAGATTGTGGCCGATGGGCTCACGATGGTTGTGAAGTGAGCCGTCTCTCCCTCTCGGAGTTCACCGATTTCCGTAGACTGCGGCACCAGCCAGAGCCGTAATTGCCGGTCCAGCAGGAGGTACGACGCCGTGTCGCTGCGCAAGGTCCTCATCGCCAACCGCGGTGAGATCGCCGTCCGGGTCATCCGCGCCTGCCGTGACGCCGGCCTGGCCAGTGTCGCGATCTACGCCGACCCCGACCGCGACGCGCCGTTCGTCCGGCTCGCGGACGAGGCCTTCTCCCTGGGCGGCAACACGCCCGGCGAGAGCTACCTGTCGTTCGAGAAGGTGCTGGCCGCCGCCGCGCAGTCCGGTGCCGACGCGGTGCACCCCGGTTACGGCTTCCTGTCCGAGAACGCGGACTTCGCGCAGGCGGTGATCGACGCGGGGCTGACGTGGATCGGGCCGACCCCGCAGGCCATTCGCGACCTCGGCGACAAGGTGACGGCGCGGCACATCGCGATGCGCGCGGGTGCGCCGTTGGTGCCCGGCACCAAGGACCCGGTCAACGGTCCGGACGAGATCATCGCCTTTGCTTCTGAGCACGGCCTGCCGGTCGCGATCAAGGCGGCGTTCGGCGGTGGCGGTCGTGGCCTGAAGGTCGCGCGGACGCTGGAGGAGATTCCGGAACTGTTCGACTCCGCGGTGCGCGAGGCCGTCACGGCGTTCGGGCGCGGCGAGTGCTTCGTCGAGCGGTACCTGGACAAGCCGCGCCACGTCGAGGCTCAGGTTCTCGCCGACACGCACGGGAACGTGATCGTCGTCGGCACGCGTGACTGCTCCTTGCAGCGCCGCCACCAGAAGCTGGTCGAGGAGGCGCCCGCGCCGTTCCTGACCGACGAGCAGCGCGCCACGATCCACTCGTCCGCCAAGGCGATCTGCCTGGAGGCCGGGTACCACGGTGCCGGCACGGTCGAGTACCTCGTCGGGCTCGACGGATCGATCTCGTTCCTGGAGGTCAACACGCGCCTGCAGGTCGAACACCCGGTGTCCGAGGAGACGACCGGTCTCGACCTGGTGCGCGAGCAGTTCCGCATCGCCGCTGGCGAGAAGCTTCGTTTTGTCGAGGACCCGACGCCGCGCGCGCACTCCATCGAGTTCCGGATCAACGGTGAGGACGCCGGTCGTGGCTTCCTGCCCGCGCCGGGCACGGTGACGACCTTCGTGGCGCCTTCGGGTCCGGGTGTCCGCGTGGACGCCGGTGTGGAGAGCGGCTCGGTGATCGGCGGGCAGTTCGACTCGTTGCTGGCCAAGCTGATCGTCACCGGCTCCGACCGCGACGAGGCACTGGCCCGTGCGCGCCGGGCGCTGGACGAGATGGTCGTCGAGGGCATGGCGACGGTGCTGCCGTTCCACCGCGTGATCGTGCGGGACGCGGCGTTCACCGCCGAGAAGCCCGAGGGGTTCACCGTGCACACGCGGTGGATCGAGACCGAGTTCGACAACCAGATCGAGCCGTTCTCCGGCGGTTCGGGTGCCTCTGACGAGGACTCGCCGCGCCAGACCGTCGTGGTCGAGGTCGGCGGGCGTCGGCTCGAGGTGTCACTGCCGGGTGATCTCGCGGTCGGTTCCGGGCGTCCTGCCGCTGCCGCCGCCAAGAAGCCGAAGTCGAAGCGGGCGGGCGGCAGCTCGGCCGCGGTGTCGGGTGACGCGGTGGCCGCGCCGATGCAGGGCACGATCGTGAAGGTGGCGGTCGAGGACGGGCAGACCGTCGAGGCCGGGGACCTGATCGTGGTGCTGGAGGCCATGAAGATGGAGAACCCGGTGACGGCGCACAAGGCGGGCACCGTGACGGGTCTGGCGGCCGCTGCCGGCGACCCGATCACGCAGGGCACCGTGATCTGCGAGCTGAAGGACTGACCGGTCAGGTCGCTCGCCTACGATTGAAGGGTGAGCGACCCGTCCAGGGACATCCGCATCGGTGACACCGAGCGTCAGCAGGCGTTGCAGGTCCTCGGCGAGCACATGAGCGCGGGCCGCATCGACATCGAGGAGTACGGCGAGCGGTCGGCGAAGATCACCACCGCGAAGACCCGCGGCGAGCTGATGGCGTTGTTCTACGACCTGCCGGACCCACGTCCGCAGTTCGTCGCGCCGATGGCGATGTACCCCGAACCGTCCAAGGCTCCCGTGCGCCGGTGGGAGGGCTCGGTCGTGCCCGTGGTGGGCATCGCCGTGGTGCTGGCGTTCTTCTTCGTGGTGAAGAACCCGCTGATCTTCGTGCTCATCCCCGTCGTCGCGCTCCTGTGGGGCCAGTGGAACGGACGCCGGCGCTGAAACCGTTGCTGCTGCTCGATCTCGACGGGGTGGTGCGCAGGTTCCCGCCGCTGTCGCCCGAGATCGCCGAGCGAGCCTTCGAACCTGAGCTGCTCAAGAGGGCCGTCACCGGTGAGATCACCGACGAGCAGTGGCGGCACGAGGTCGGGCTGGACTGGGTCGCGTCGCCCGGCGAGGTGATCGGCGAGGCGCTGGCGTTGGTGCGGCTCGCGCGCAAGCAGTGCTTCGTGGCGTT
>JAVXWK010000218.1:0-13455 GCA_032230575.1 Pseudonocardiales bacterium
TCCGCTCCCTGGGCACTGCTCAGGCGTTCGCCCATCGGACGACGTCGGCGACCGTCGCGTTCCCGCCGCACACCACGATTCCGAGGCGTGCGTCCGGCCCGACCCTGCCGAGCACCGTCCGCGCCGCCGGGACGAGACATCCGGCGGCGGGCTCTGCCCACACCTTCTGCCGCTCGGCGAGCGTGAGCGAGCCTTGCACGGCCTCGGCGTCGGACACCACCAGCACGTCCTCGAGAAGCGCGACGGCGTGGTCGTAGGTCAGCTGCGAGACGTGCGGCGCCGAGAGCGTCGAGACGATCGACGTCGGCGTGATCTCCACAGGTTCGCCCGCTGCCAGCGCATTGGTCATCGTCTCGGCGCCCTCGACCTCGACGCCCCACACCCGCACGCCGGGCACCAGCGCGTGGAACGCCGTCGCGACACCCGCGATGAACCCGCCACCGCCGACGCTCACCAGCACGTCGGTGAGGTTCGGGGCGTCGGTCGCGAACTCCAGGCCCACGGTTCCCTGAGCCGCCACCACAACCGGGTCGTCGTACGGGTGGACGAGGGTCGCGCCCGCCTCCACCAGCTCGTTCAACAACGCGAAGGCCGCCGGCAAGCTGTCCGTGAGCCGCACGTCCGCACCCGACTCGCGGGCTAGCGCGACGGACCGGGCAGGTGCGGAAGCGGGCATCACGACGGTGGCGGCGACGCCCAGCGTCCGAGCCGCGTCGGCCAGCGAGATCCCGTGGTTGCCACCGCTGACCCCGACGACACCGGCCGCCCGTGCCTCGCCGGACAGCGAGAGGATCTTCGCCGTGGCACCGCGGATCTTGAACGAACCGGTGCGCTGCAACAACTCCAGCTTCACCGTCGTCGGGACGCCCAGCAGCGCGGACAGCCCCGGCGACGGCAGGGTGGGTGTGCGCAGCACCCGTCCGTCGAGCACCTCGGCCGCGGCCCGGACGTCGTCGATGGTCAGCAGCTCCGCCATGACGTCACTTTATAAACCCGTGGCTGCGTTCGACCTTCGCGATGTGCAGCGTGTAGCTCTGGTACCACTCGGCCCGCCCGCGCTTCTGCGCCGCGCGGTGCTCCTCGTTGGTCCGCCACTCCGTCAAAGCCTCCGCATCGCGGAAGTACCCGACCGTGATGCCCAGCCCGCCGGGGGTCTGCGCGTGGTCCATCCCGAGGTAGCCGGGGATCTGGTTCACGAGTTCTTCCATGCGGGCGTTGGTCTCGGGGTAGCCACTCTGCTCGTCAGTGCGCACGGTGGTGAAGACCGCCACGTAGTAGGGAGGTTCGAACGCCTCGACGGGGTGATCGCTCATGGCGGCACGGTAGGTCGGGATCCGCCTCGTGATCCACCGGGTTTCGGCGCCGGGACCGGCTCCCGTGCCGGGAAAATGAGGTTCACGCTTCTGAACGCCCCCTCACCAAGCCGCTATTCAAAACTCGTGGCATCATTTCCGCGTTTCACGGTGGGTTGTTTTTCGAACGCGGGTGGAGGGGTTTCGTGGCGGAGTATCTCATTTCGCAGCACGACGGCAGGGAAGAACGAGCCGACCAGGTTGACGCGGTGCGATCCACGTACCGGTACAACATGGAGATGGGTTTCCCGGTCGCCGCGGGTACGACCGAGGACGACGGCCCGGGGAAGCTCTGGCAGCTCAAGTCCCTCGAAGCCCAGGAAAAGCTGCGGATGAACCTCCGGCTGCTCAAGCGCAGGGGCCGGTGGAATTTCGTCCACGAGCTGCAGCCGCTGGCACCGGTGAAGCTGGCGCAGATGATCCGGGCCGACGACATGGCCGGGCTGGTCGACTACTTCATGCCCGTTCCCGGCGGCACGGCCGGCGAATTGAGACAAAAGAGCCTGCAGGATTTCCGAGATGTTTTCGCGTTGGCTCAGCCGCCATCGGTCGTGGAGCGGTTCGAGACCGACGAGTACTTCGCCGAGTGCTTCGTGGCCGGTCCGGACCCGACGCGGCTGCGGCGGATGACGGCCGTCCCCGGCAAGTTCCCGATCACCGACGAGCACCTCGCGAAGCGGCCCGAGTTCGCCGGCGACAACCTCGCGACGGCCATCGCCGAGGGCCGCGTCTACTGGGTCGACTACGAGGCCATGTCCGAGCTGGACAACGGCAAGCACCCGCAGGCCCCGAAGTACATGTACGCGCCGATGGCCGCGTTCTGCGTGCCACGCCGAGGGGGCGAGCTGCGGCCGTTCGCGATCCAGTGCGGCCAGGACCCGGCGGGCCGTGAGATCTACACGCCGGCCGACGGCTACTCGTGGAAGCTCGCCAAGAACTGCGTGCTGTCGGCGCACAACACCTACCACGAGGTGTTGACGCACCTGGGTTTCACACACCTGATGAGCGAGCCCGTGCTGCTCGCCGCAGTGCGCAACCTCGCGGCCAACCACCCGGTCGCCGTGCTGCTCAAGCGGCACTTCGAGGGCACGTTCTCGATCAACAAGCTTGCCGTCGAGCTGCTGATCCAGCCGGGCAAGGCGGTCGAGTACCTGATCGGCTCCGACCTCGCGAGCACCTACCCGTGGCTCGCGAAGCACCGCGCCCAGCGCTCCTTCCGCGGCAACTACCTGCCCACGGTGCTCGCGTCGACCGGCACGCAGGGGAGCCGCGAGCTGCCGCACTTCCCGTACCGCGACGACGGTCTGCTGGTGTGGCAGGCGATCTCGGAGTGGGTCGGCACGTTCGTGTCCACCTACTACCGCAGCGACGCCGACGTCGTGGGCGACCACGAGCTGCAGGCGTGGGCGGCGGAGGTCGCGTCACCGAGCGGCGGTCAAGTCCGGGATTTCGGGGCCACCCCAGGTCACATCGCCGACTTGCTCGATCTTGCCGAGATCCTGACCATGGTGATCTGGACCGCGGGCCCGCAGCACGCCGCGGTGAACTTCGCGCAGAAGGACCACATGGCCTTCCTGCCGGCCAACCCGCTGGCGGGCTACACCCCCGAGCCGACCGGCAAGGGGCACACCGAGACCGACTGGCTCGACAACCTGCCGCCCCTCGACGTCGCCGTGCAGCAGTTCTGCGTCATGCACTTCCTCGGATCCATCCACCACACCGTCCTCGGCGACTACGAGAACGACTTCAAGGGCACCCCGGTCGCCACCGGGCACCAGCGCTTCCAGTCGGACCTCAGCAGCATCGAGGCCGAGATCGTCGCCAGGAACCGCCGCCGGGCCGTGCCGTACGAGTACCTGCGGCCGTCGTTGATCCCCAACAGCACCAACATCTGAGCGAGGCCATGACCACACCGAGCACGAACTGGCAAGAGGTCGTCGAACCGGACGAGGCGCAGCGCCACCGCGACCAGGCGGAGCTGTTCGTCGAGATGCAGCTCCGCAAGTCGTCGAAGTTCGGCACGGGTCGTGCGTTGCACCGCAAGCAGCGCCCAGCCCTGCGCGCCACCCTCGAAGTACCGGCGGACCTCCCGGAGGAGGCCCGGCAGGGCATCTTCGCGGCAGAGGCCCGGTACGAGGTGCAGGTCCGGCTGTCCAACGGCGGGTTCGACCGGGCGCCCGACCACGTGCCGGACATCCGGGGCTTCGCGTTCAAGGTGCTCGGTGTCGCCGGCCAGTCCGTGTTCGGTGGCCCGGCCGCGAGCCAGGACTTCGTGCTGATCAACCACGAGAAGTTCAGCTCGTCGACCAGCAGGGAGTTCAGCCAGGTCACCACGGCCGGGGGTGGTGGCCTGGCCGGGATCCTGCGCGCCCTGCTCCGCTCACCGCGCCTGCTCGGCAACCTCAAGGAGGTGCGGGGAGCGCTGAACAAGCCGTTCGGCGGGTTCGCCACCGAGGACTTCTTCAGCGCGGCCCCGATCTCCTACGGCCCGTACGCGGTCCGCGTCCGGCTGCGGGCGGCTTCTGCCCAGGTGAACCCGCGGGCGAAGGACGACTGGTCCGCGGACATCTACGACCGGCTGACGCAGGGCCCGCTGGTGCACGAGCTGCAGGTGCAGTTCTTCCTCGACGAGGCCCGCACGCCGATCGAGGACGCCGCGGCGATCTGGGACTCGCCGTACCAGACCGTCGCGCGGCTCGTGATCGGTCAGCAGCAACCGGACGAGGCCTTCGCGGCCGAGGTGGAGGCCGCGAAGTTCGACCCGTGGAACGCCGTGGCCGAGCACCGGCCGCTGGGCGAGGTGATGCGCGCCCGGAAGGTCGCGTACCGCCCCAGCCAGCTCAACCGGGGAGCCGGCTAGAGCCACTCCCGCACGATCTTGGTGAAGCGCTCAGGTTCCTCCAGCCACGGGAAGTGGCCGCTGTGCTCCATCTCGACGACCTGCGCGTGCGGAATGCGGCGTGCGATGCGGTGGGACTGGGCGGGGCTGGTGATCCGGTCGTGGCTGCCGACGACGACGAGCGTCGGCACCTCGATCTGGGCGAGCCGGTCGACGGAGCTCCAGCCCGCGAGGACCTCCATTGAGCGCGCCATGGTGGCGGCGTCGAAGATCGTCTTGCTGACGGCCTCGTGCGCTGCGGCGAGGTTGGCCTGGTCCGCGAGGTAGTGCGGCAGCAGCGCGCCCAGGGTCGCCGCGAACTCGGCGTCGGTCGCGGGCGCGGAGCCGGCGACGGCGAGCCACTCGGGCGGTGGCGGCGGGCCCTGGTCGTCGTCGGGGGAGTCGGAGGCGCCGAGCTGGCCGGGCGTGGTGTCCAGCAGGATCAGGCCGGCGACGTGCTCGGGGTGGCGCAGCGCCAGCTCCTGGGCGACGAACCCGCCGTAGGAGTGGCCGATCACGATCGCCGGGGTCGCGTCCAGCCGGGTCGCCAGCGCGGCGGCGTCGTCGGCGAGTTGTTCCATGGTGAGTGTTTCCAGTGGCACGCGCTCCGACCGGCCGTTGGCGCGCTGGTCGTAGTAGACGAGCCGCAGACGGTCTGCCAGCACGTCCAGGCCGCGGTAGAAGGTGTGGTCGAGGCCGAGGCCGCCGTGCAGCACCAGCGCGGCAGGCCCCTGACCGACCTCCTCGTAGTGGAGAGTCGTCCCGTTCACGGTTGTTGTGCTCATACCCCGTGGGCGCGCGATGGGTTCTGGCGCGCCGCCAGATCGGATCTGGCGCCTGAGAAGTGACCAGCCTCAGGACGGGAGAGAGACCATGACCACCACAGAACGGTCACCGGACCAGGTGATGGAGCAGATCACGACCGAGCTGGGCGCGGGGCTGGGCACGTTCCTGACCGCGCTCGGCCTGCGGCACGGACTCTGGGCCGCGCTGGCGGGCGCCGGGCCGCTCGGCGTCACCGAGGTCGCGTCCAGGACCGGACTCGCCGAGCCGTACGTGCGCGAGTGGCTGCGCTCGCAGGCCGCGGCGGGGTACCTCACATACGATGCCGACACCTTCAGCCTGCCGGAAGCGGTCGAGATCGCGATCCTGCACGCACCCGGCGGCGCCATCGTCGACGCCTGCGCCCACCTGATGGCGTCGATGGGCGCGAGCTTCGCCGAGTTCGAGAAGGCGTTCCGAGGTGGCGCCGGATTCGCCTGGCACCAGCGCGATCCCGAGTACTGGGCGGGCACGGACGCGTTGACCCGCAGCACCCTCCACACCGGACTGATCGCCGCCGCGGTCGAGGCCATGCCCGGCGTCGCGGACGCGTTGCGGGCCGGTGGGACCGTGGCCGACATCGGTTGCGGGTACGGCGCACCGACTCGGATGATCGCGGAGGCGTTCCCGGCGGCGCGGGTGACCGGGTACGACTACCACGACCGCTCGATCGCGGAGGCCAGGTCGCGTGCGGACGGGGGAGTGCGGTTCGAGGTCGCGAGTGCGTCCGGCTTCCCCGGCGATGGCTACGCGCTGGTGACGTTCGTGGACTCGTTGCACGACCTCGGCGACCCGGTCGGCGCGCTGGCCCGTGCGAGGCGTTCGCTGGCGCCGGGCGGGGCGGTGCTGTTGATCGAGCCGCCCGGTGGTGATCACGTGGTGGACAACCTCAACCCGGCCGGGCGGATGTTCTACGCGGTGTCTCTACTGGTCTGCACGCCGTCCGCGTTGTCCCAGGCCTCGACCGCGCCGCTGGGCACGCTGGCCGGGGTGCCGGCGCTGCGGGAGGCGGCATCGGCGGCCGGTTTCCGGACCGTGCGGCGGCTCGACGTCGACGCGCCGATGAACCTCCTGGTGGAGTTGCGGCCCTAGCGCATGCTGGACACCGTGCCGGAACACCTTGTCGGCCGCGACGCGGTTCTGACCATCGCCCGCACCGCTCTCGCCGACGCGCTCGCCGGGACCGCACAGCTCGTGCTGGTCACCGGCGAGCCCGGAATCGGCAAGACCGCGGTGCTCAACGCGCTTGCTTCTGATGCGTCTGAACGTGGCGTCGTCGTGCTGCGCGCCACCTGCTGGGACGGTGGCGTTCCGGCTTACTGGCCGTGGATCCAGATCCTGCGTGCGGTTCCTTTCGACTCGCTCGGTGCGGCCGCCGAGCTGCTCGAACCGGTCGCTCGCGGTGAGGAGGCGGCGGACGCGCGGTTCCGGCTCTGCGACGCCGTGGCCGGGCTGTTCTCGCGGCTCAGCGGGGATTCCGGTCTGGTCGTGGTGCTCGACGACCTGCAGTGGGCGGACGAGGCCTCGTTGCAGATGCTGGAGTTCCTCGCCCACCACCTCGGCCAGGCCCGCGTGCTGCTGCTCGGCGCCTACCGCGAGCTCGGGCGCGGCTTCTCCGGCAAGGCTCAGATCGTGCCGTTGCGCGGGCTCGGCGCGGACGAGGTGACGGCCGTCATGACCGCCGTCGCCGGTCCTTCTCCGGACGCCGAGCTGGCGGTACGGGTGTGGCGGAGGTCCGGCGGCAACCCGTTGTTCGTGCGCGAGCTGACCCGGCTGATGCAGGTCGGGCCGGCGGACGCGGTTCCGGAGACCGTGCGGGAGATCCTGCTCAGCAGGCTGGCCCGGTTGTCGCAGCCGTGTGCCGACCTGTTGGGGGCGGCCGCGGTGTGCGGCCTGGCGGTCCGGCCCGAGCTGCTCGGCCGGCTGGTCGGGACGAACCTCGACGCTTTGGAGGAGGCGGTGACCGCGCGGGTGCTCACCCGTGGGGCGGATGGCCTGCGGTTCAGCCACGACCTGTACCGCGAGACGTTGCGGGACGGGTTGCCCGCCGGACGCCGTGCCGCGTTGCACTCGACGGCCGGGCGCGTGCTCGCTTCTTTGCGTGACGCGGGCGCCTCCGTGCCGGCCAGTGAGGTGGCGGCCCATTTCCTGGCCGCCGGACCGGACGCCGTGCCCGAAGCAGTCCGGTACAGCGCGCTCGCGGGCCGTGAAGCGGCGGCCCGCACGGCGCACTCCGACGCTGCCGCTCACTACCGCGCCGCACTCAACTTGGCCGTGGCCGGACCTGAGCGCCGCGACCTGCTCGTGGCGCTCGCGGAATCGCTCGGCCACGCCGGAGCCACCGCTGCCGCGCAATCCGCGTACCGCGACCTCGCCGAACTGGCCGAGCGCACCGGCGACCCGTTCGCACTGGCCTCGGCCGCCCTCGGGTTGCACGGCCTCGGCTTCCGGGGCGTCACTGCTACCCACCTGCGCCTGCTGTCCGACGCCGCCTCGCAGGTGCCGCGCGACGCTTTCGCGTTGCGGTCGCAGCTGCTCACCGCGCTCGGCCGGGACCTGAGCATCACCCGGTCACCGGGCCGCGCATCGGCGATCGTGCGCGAGGCGGGCACCCTGGCCGCGGAGTCGGGCGACGCGCGGACCCTGGCCCGCGCGCTGCTCGCCCAGCACGACATCGTCTGGCGCCCAGGAGGTGCTGACGAACGCCTGGCGATCCTCGCCGACATGGCCGACGCCGCGGACCGGGCCGCCGACCCCGACCTGGTGGCCCAAGCCGCTTTGCTGCGCGCCACCGCCTTGATCGAACTCGGTGCCCCGGAAGGTGTCACGCTCCTGCACACCTACGTCCAGCTCTCGGAGCGCCTCGGCCACGCCCGGGGCCGGTGGGGAGCCCTGAGCCGCCACGCCACGCTCGCCGCCATCGCCGGACGCCACGCCGAGGCGCGCTCGTTCGCCGACTCGGCGCTGAAACTCGGGTTGATGATCGGCCAGCCGGACGTGTTCGCGGTGCACGCCACGCTGGGTCTGTCGCTCGGCCTGCTGGCTCCGCGGGATCTTGGGGCGGGCTTGCCGGGTGCGGAAGCCGAGTCCGTGCCAGACCTGGACGTCGACCCGTCGGACCCGGTCGCACCGATGCTGCCGATGCTCCGCGCCGCCCTGCTGCTCTCGGCCGGTGCCACCGACCGGGCCAGGGCGGAGTTCACCGGATTCGCCGTGCCCGCCGCACAAATGGGATACCACCTGGAGATGCAGGCCATCACCGCGTCCGTCGCCGCCGCGGTCGGTTCCACCGAGCAACGCGAGCAGGCCTACGCGTTGCTGGCCGACTACGCAGGCACGCATGTCGTGGTCGGCGGCTGCGCGTCCTACACCGGCGCCGTCGACCACCACCTGGGCATGCTGTGCGCGGCGTTGGGACGGCACGCCGAGGCCGTCGCCCACCTGGAGGCCGCCGTGGCCCAGCACGAACGCCTCGGCGCACCGGCGTGGGCCGAGCTCGACCGTGCCGAACTCGCGAAACTCGCCGACGCCACGGCGTTCGTCTTCCGCCGTGACGGCCGCGTGTGGACGCTCGGCTTCCACGGCCAGGAGGTGCACCTGCCGCACACCAAGGGACTGGCCGACCTGGCCACCTTGCTGGCCAAGCCGGGTAGCGACATCCCGGCCCTGGAACTCCTCGGCGTCCCGGCGACCACGGCCGCTCCCGTGCTGGACGATCAGGCCCGCCGCGCCTACCGAGCCAGGATCACGCAGCTCGACACCGCCATCGCCGAGGCCACCGACGATGCCGAGCGCCACCTCGCCGAACGCGCCGAACTCGTCCGCGCGATCACCGCGGCCGCCGGGCTGGGCGGGCGGACCCGGCAGCTCGGCAGCGACGCCGAACGTGCGCGCAAGGCCGTGAGCGCCCGCATCCGCGACGCGCTCGACCAGATCCTGCAGGCGCACCCCGAGCTGGGGCTGCACCTGCGCGGAACGGTTCGGACCGGCACCTACTGCGGCTACCACCCGTCCGACCCGATCCACTGGCGGCTCTGAACCAGGCCCGGCTCACGTTGGCCCGGTTCGCGTCGGCCCGGCTCATGTGGGCCCGGCTCATGTGGGCCCGGCTCATGTGGGCCTGGCTCGCGCGGACCCAGTGCGCACCGCCTTCTGACGCGGCGCGGCCTGGACGTCGGCGCGAGCTGCCCCGCCGGACTAACGCAGCGCCGCCTCGATCGCCTGAGTGATCGTCGCGTCCTCGGGCTCGACCTTCGGACGGAACCGCCCGAGCACCTCGCCGTCACCCGACACCAGGAACTTCTCGAAGTTCCACTGCACGTCGCCCGCGGTCCCGTCGGCGTCGGGCTGCTGCGTCAGCTCCTGGTAGAGCGGGTGCGCGTCGGCACCGTTGACGTCGATCTTCTCGTACAGGGGGAACGACACCCCGTAGGTCGTGGAGCAGAACGTGGCGATCTCCTCCGAGGTGCCCGGCTCCTGGCCCATGAACTGGTTGCACGGGAAGCCGACGACCGAGAAGCCCTCCGCGCCGTACTTCTCCTGGAGCCGCTCCAGGCCCGCGTACTGCGGGGTGAGGCCGCAGCGCGAGGCGACGTTGACGATGAGCAGCACCTTGCCGCGCAACGGGCTCAGGTCGCCCGGCTCTCCCGCGAGAGTGGCGACCGGGATGTCGAAGATCTCCATCCCACCAACGTAGTTCACCTCGCCGCGGAGTTCACCGGAAGCAGGCTCGGGAACACACGTGATGTTCGACCCGTGCTGCATGATCGACGAGGAAGAGAGCGGGAGGACCACGATGAACGAGTTCGGGCACATCTCACCGACCACCCTCGCGGACGTGCTGGGGCGCGAGCGCGTGATGGACATCGGGATCCGCCCGCTGTGGACGCCGATGCCGAGGATCGCGGGGCCGGCGTTCACGGTGCGATGCCCGCCGGGGGACAACCTGATGCTGCACGCGGCGATCTACCGCGCCGCGCCGGGTGACGTGATCGTGGTGCAGTCGGGTGATCTGGACTACGCGCTGGCAGGTGGCAACGTCTGTGCGATCGCGCACCGGCGAGGTGTCGCGGGGTTCGTGCTCGACGGCGTGATCCGGGACGTGGCCGAGGCGCGGGAGCTGGGGTTCCCGGTGTTCGCCAGGGGAGTGATTCCCATTCCTGGCACCAAGAACGCCGCGTTGCCGCTCAACCAGCCGATCGACTGCGGCGGGGTGCGGGTGAGCCCCGGCGACGTCGTCGTGGCGGACGAGGAAGGCATCGTGGTCGTGCCTCACGACCGGCAGAGCGACGCGCTCCACAAAGCACAGTCCAAACAGGACAAAGAAGCGGCTCAGTCACTGGACGAGTGGGAGGCTGACCACCGCGCCCGCGTCGACAAAGCGCTGCGGGACAACGGGTTCGCTGACTAGCCGTGTACTCGCAACAGGCCGTCGACGCCGCGCAGGAACGTCTCGCACACGAGTGAGGCGTCCGACAGACAACCCGCCGCCATGGCTCCGTCGCGCAGCATCACGAAGTGGCGGGTGGCCGGCTCGGCGGAGGACGTGCCGAGTTCGGTGAAGATCGACAGGACCGTGTCGTGGAACCACTGGCGGTGGGCCAGCACCGCCTGGTGGACCGGATGAGCGGGGTCCGGGTACTCGGCGGCCGCGTTGAGGAAGGCGCAGCCGCGGAACTCGGGTGAACGGATGCCCGCGGCGATGGCCTCGCCGAGACCTCGGAGGGTGTCGGCGGGGGAGCTGCCCCGCGCGGCGGCGGCCGAGGCTTGGGCGCGCATGGCCGCGTCGACCTCGTTCAGGTAGGCGACGACCAGCTCTTCCTTGCCGAGGAAGTGGCGGTACAGCGTGGCGCGCGTGACCTGGGCTTCTTCCACGATGCGGTCGATACCGACGCTGTGGATGCCGTCGGCGTAGAAGATCCGCAGGGCGGTGTTGAGCAGCCGGGTCCGTGCTTCGGACGGCCGGGCCGAGTCGGTGCGCGCCATGCTGCCCACTGTAGTCGATAGAACGTTCGGTCTTGACGATTGGAGCCGGACCCGTCACTCTCGAAGAGGTAGAACGTTCGGTCTCATCTCCGAGGCCGCGCCCATCGCCCGAGAGGACCCCTTCCGTGACCGCCGTAGCCTCAACCACCGGAAACGACACCGCGGCAGCGCTGCGCCGGCTGTACCTCGTCCGGTTCGGGTTCGCCGTCGTGTGGGCCGCACTGCTGTTCGTGTCGAGGCAGGAGCTCGGGCCGCTCGCCATCACGCTGCTGGTCCTGTACCCGCTGTTCGACGTGGCCGCGGCCGTCGTCGACGCGCGCTCGTCCCGCAACACCGGACTGTACGTGAACATCGCGATCAGCCTGCTCGCCGCGGTCGGTCTCGCGATCGCCACCTCCGCGGGCATCCCGGCGGTGCTGCGCGTGTGGGGAGCCTGGGCGATCGTCTCCGGGCTGGTGCAGCTCGCGGTCGCGATCGGGCGCCGCAAGATGGGCGGTCAGTGGCCGATGATCCTCAGTGGCGGCATCTCGGTGCTCGCGGGCTCGTCGTTCATCGTGATGGCCTCCGGCGCGAACCCGTCGTTCGTGAACCTGGCGGGCTACGCGACGATCGGCGGGATCTTCTTCCTGGTGTCCGCGCTGCGCCTGCGTCGGGCCTAGGTCTATTTCGGATCCTTTTGATGGTGGGTATTCCGGTGTTTCTGGAATACCCACCATCGACGTGAGCGGTGCTCGAGGTGTGATATCGGGCATGAATTGATGCTTGACAGCTATGTCCGATTCTCGATAGACAGGGCGTGCTGGATCTCGGCCGTTGGGGGCAATGAGGCGAGACTGTTCGGCATTTTTCGCTTGCGCGCTCTGCGTTTTGTGTTGCCTTCATCGGGGAGTTGCGACCGAATTCGACTGAAGCAAGCATCGTACTGGGGGAAATCTGATGAGATCGCGTGGAAGGCTGCGTGCCGCGTTCGCGGGCGTTGCCGCATTATCGCTGGTGGGTGGGGTGGCACCCGCGCACGCCCAGGCGGCACCCGACCCGGTGGTGCGGACGTATCTGATCACCGAGCCGGACCTGGTGAACAACCCGGCGAAGGTCACCGAGGCGCTCAAGAAGGACGGCAACCTGGACTCGCTGGGAATCAAGCCGGACCCGGACAACGCCGCGAGGTCGATCCCGCGGACCGCGGCGACCGAGGACCCGGGCTACACGGTGGACAGCGCCGAGTTCGACGGTGGCCGCAAGCCGGAAAACCCGTACCGCTACATCGACTACGGCCAGTGTCAGGCCAACAACAGCGCGCCGACGGAGCTGGGCTGGATCAAGAACAGGTTCTCCTACTGCCAGCGGCATCTGTTCGTGATCACGTACGACGACATCAGCACCGGCCTGATCAGCACGGCGACGATCAGGAGCACCATCATCGGGTACGGCCGGATCGGGCCGCAGCCCGGCAGCGCCACGACCAGGTACGCGGACTTCGACTTCACGGCCGAGGTCCTGGAGCCCAACGGCATCTTCTTCGACCCGCGCAGCGAGATGGAGATCGGCATCGAGTGCGCGGGCGAGTACCGGCGCGACATCGACCTCGATGACGACGACGCGTGCTACGCCAACGACGACCTGGAGAGTCACGAGAAGAGCTTCGTCGGATGGGGGCTGGACCCGCTGGCCAAGTACCAGCTGCTGTCCGACGGCCGGCGTCCCGACCCGAGGTGGGGCGAGCAGATCGCCCAGGGCGTGTTCCACTTCGTGTACGACTTCGACTTCCCCGGCCCGAACACTCCGGCGAGCAAGAGGACGTGGGAGGGTGGCCTGCGCTTCGACAGCGCGGACTACCTGTGGGACAAGCAGGGGAGCGTCTTCGACCGGGCCGTGCCGGGCATCGGTTACTCGAAGTCCGACCCGAAGATCGCGCGACACGCCAAGTTCGTCGAGGAGTCGCGCGCCAACCCCGGCGCGTCCTGGCCGGCCAAGCCCGGCAAGAAGCTCCTGGGCGGTTCTCCGCTGCACGCCGACACGTTCCACCGGGTGGCCCGCGCGAAGGGCCACGACGTGATCATCGACCAGAACCGCAGGGTGAAGGACCGCGCCTGCAACGCGGCGGGGATGCCGGCGCCGCTGCCCGACGAGGTGGCCCCGTACGACTGCGACGAGTACGGGTACGCCACGACCTACGAGGGCGCGGCGGGCTGGCGTGATCCCGGCGGCATCATCGACCCGAACAAGTACAAGGACGAGTTCGCCGTCCGCTGGGTGAACCGGGACCACAACCAGGAGGCCGGCCGGCGGCTCAACTCGTTCTACGAGACCCACCGGCTGCTGGACGTGGACCGCTGGAACCCGCAGTGGAACAAGGAGCTCGACCCGAACGACCAGGAACGCTTCTGGGTTCCGATCACTCCCTAGGATGAACCGGGT
>JAVXWK010000239.1:0-3687 GCA_032230575.1 Pseudonocardiales bacterium
GCTGCACGGGCACGACGCCGAACCGGTTGACGCGGCCACCAACGACCCGCGGGTCATCCTCACTGGGCGCCAAGCCGAAATCAGGGTAGGAACACCTCCCTTGCCCACGAGGCGCTGGCTACGTAGCGACCAGACCTAGAGTCGGTCTCCACGCGCCTTGAGGCGGTGTGCGTCGCGCGCCCGCCCGTCGGCAGCGGAGGCCGCATACCGTCCCACCATCTCGCGCGAGCGCCACCCCGCCAGCCGCATCAGGTCATGCTCCTGCCCGCCGGTGGCGAGCCAGTCGTGGGCGAAGGTGTGCCGGAACTGATGCGGATGCACCGGCGGGATGCCTGCATCCAGGCATCGCCGTTCGAGCATCTGCCTTACACCGGAGTCCGTCATCCGGCCTCTCTTGCCCAGCCAGAACCAAGGTGAGTCCGCGATCTCGTGCCGGCCACGGAACCGGACGTAGCGACGCAACGCATCCGCGGTCTTGGAACCGAAGGGGCAGGCCCGGTTGCGGCCGCCCTTGCCGAGGACCATAGCCATCTGCTGGTTGAAGTCGACGTCCTCGACTCCGAGTCCGCAGAGCTCGCCCGCACGCATCCCGGTGTCAAGCAGCAATCGGATGATGGCGGTGTCACGACGGTTCTCGAAGGTGTTGCCCTTACAAGTCCCCAGCAGGGCAGCCAGAGCCGCATCGTCGAGGATCGGCACCGGCTGCTCAGGCACCGACGGCGGCGACATCCGCTCCATCGGCGAACGGTCGATCTCGCCGTCATCGGTCAGCCACTTGAACAGCTGCTGAAGCGAGCGATAGTGCTTGGCCACCGTCGCCGGCGACAGGCCACGATCTCGCATGTCCGCCAGGTACTGCTCAACATCCTGGCGCGCGATCTTGCCGGCCCGGGTCGACAGTCCTTGCGCAGCCAGATAGGCCACGAAGGACTCCCCCACCGTGAGATAGGAGGCGATGGTCGCCAGCGATCGGCCACCGGCCCGCAACGAGATCCGCCAGTCCGCCAGCAGGCTCTGCAGGGAGTTGAGAGCGTTCGGATTTGCGGTTTGGGCTTTTGCCATGCATCGAGTGCACTCGTCTGTAACCCTTTGTGCGGGACTGTTCCGGCTTGGGACAGGCTTACAGCCCTGTGTTTACTGGGAAGGTGGGGCGGGTGGGACTCGAACCCACGACCCAGGGATTATGAGGTCTACCAGCCCTACCCTTGTGCGCACCCGCCAGACAGCAGCGATCCCGGGAGAACCGTGCGTCCTTTACCCGCCGAATCCTCGTCTGTAACGCGGGCGAGCCGAAGGCGCCCCTGGCGTCAGTATCGTCTCACTCGCACTCCACCCGCCCAGGGATCAGGATCAATACGCAGGCATTCAACGCGACATAACATAACTGCATCCCGTACAGCGACAGTCCGGCCCAGAATCCGCGACCTCGGCGTCCCGCTGGCTCACGCTCCGCACCCTCGATCGTGCCGACACAGACTCGCGCAACCCGCTGTAAAGCGCCCGACGGGACCCGGACGGCTGGCAGCCTTTCGAACCGGCTCAGGCTGAGACAACCTCGTAGACATTGCCGTCCGGGCCCCGGAAGTGCTGCCAGGTCGGACCCGGCTCGCCGAGCAGTTCCACGCCCACGTCCCGCAACTGCTGCACGGCCTGCGCCAAGTCAGTCACCGCAAAGCCGACGACCGGCCCGCTGTCGAAATGGGATTTGCCGGGAAAGTTGACGCCGAAGACCTCCACATTGCGTCCGTCAGGCAGTTCGAAGACCCAGAAGTCCGGCTCGGTATGCACACATCGCAAGCCCAACACGTCCTGGTAGAAGTGAGCTAACTCGGGCGCACGATCAGTGCGCGTTCCGGCCCAGCCCAAACCCACGACATCCATGGCTACCAACACTACTGCGCAGAACGAGCCCACTCTGAGCCAAGTCCCTGCCGTTCAGGGCCTGCTGGCGCGAGCGGGCCAGGCGTTTCGCTGAGGCTTGAGCCCGAGGGTTCCATCCGCCGCGGTCAGTGCGACGGGCGCACGGGCCCGGTCTCAGAGCGACTGGGTGGGCAGCACCGCGACCGGGCAGGTTGCGTGGTGCAGGACCGCCTGGCTGACCGACCCGAGCAGCGTGCCGGCCAGCGCGTGCCGGCCGCGGTTGCCCACCACCAGCAGCTGAGCCGTCGCCGCCTCGCTCACCAGCCCGACAGCGGGATGCTCGCGCACCACGCCGCTGCGCACGTCGACATCCGGATATTTCTCCTGCCAGCCGGCGATCGTCTCGGCCAGCCATGCTTCCACGCGGGTCGGCGCCGGGGGCTCCGGACGCCACAGCATCGAGGCGAACACGTCCGGATGCCAGCACAGCACGGCACGTAGCGGCGCCCGCCGTCGGCTGGCGTGGTCGAAGGCGAACTCCAGCAGCGCCTGGGATGCCGGGCTGCCGTCCACTCCGACCACCACTTCGGCCTGCTCACCGGCCAGACCGGCCGGGCCGCGCAGCACGATGGCGGGGCAGTGCGCCCGCGCCGCCGCCGCGCCGCTCACCGACCCCAGGACGGTCGCTCCGAGCGCCGACCGCTGACGGGACCCGAGCACCAGCAGAGAGGCTGCCTCGGACGCCTCGACCAGCGCCGGCACCGGGCCGTCGTCCACGGTGTCACCGGAAACCTGCACGTCGGGGGCGGTTCGGGCCGCGTCGGCTAGGGCATCCTCGACCACCTTGGCCGCGGCTTGCCGCACCCGCTCGACGTCCAGGGCATAGTCGGCGTACACACCGGGGGCCTGGTAGAAGCCGGGCATCAGCCGGTAGGCGCAGATCAGCCGCACGGCGGCCTGCCGGGTGGCGGCCTCCTCGAGAGCCCAGCGCACCGCGGCCTGAGCACCGATGGATCCGTCTATCCCGACCACGATGGAACGTTCAGTACTCATCTCACTCCTCGAAGGCATGGTGTGCGCTGCTGACGCAGCGTCCGTTGAGACCAGGGTGTCGCATCCGCGGGGCGCGCCTTAGAGCCTTTGGTCCTGTACCGGGTCATCAGCTGCGGGAAGGAGTTGGTGACCTTCGCCCCTGCCCTTCGACCGGACGGCTGGAGAAGGCTGGAAGGGTCAGGAGGCGGATATGGGGAAGCTGGCGAACACCGCGGCCGACGAGCGCGCCGTCACTGTCGAGCCGTTCCCGCCGAGCCGGCGCCTGGTCACCGCGGCGCTGCGTTCCGGCCGCCGGATCGTCGCGATGCACGGGTTGTTCGAGGTCGACATCAGCACGGCACGACCTCTGCTCGCCGAGCACGATCCGCCACTGTCGCTCACCGCGTTCGTGATCGCCTGCCTCGGCAGGGCAGTCGCCGCACACCCGGAGGTGCACGCCTACCGGGACTGGCGCGGCCGGCTGGTCCGGCACCGGGCTGTCGACGTCCAGACCCTGATCGAGGTGCCGACCGCGCACGGCCCGTTCGGGCTGGTGCACGTGGTCCGGAATGCCGATCGCCGCGGAGTCGACGCGATCAGCGCCGAGCTGCGCGGGGTCAAGGCCGATGCCTCCAGCACCACGCCGGGACGGCTGGTCACCACGCTGGCCACCGCCGGCGGGCGGATTCCCGGCGCGTACCGGCTGATGTACGCGGTGCTGCGCCGATCGCGGCACGCCCACCTGGCGACCGGGACGGTGCAGGTCACCGCGGTCGGCATGTTCGGCGGTGGCGG
>JAVXWK010000271.1:0-5496 GCA_032230575.1 Pseudonocardiales bacterium
TCGGCCGGTCCGGAACGAAGATCCCTTCGTCCTGCGCCGTGCAATGAGCCCAAGCCTGCTCGATGTCGTCCGGGTCGTGGATCACCTGTGTGCCCACGGCCGCCTGACGGTTCGACGGCTTGA
Organism: Pseudonocardiales bacterium; assembly: GCA_032230575.1. Classification (GTDB taxonomy): domain Bacteria; phylum Actinomycetota; class Actinomycetes; order Mycobacteriales; family Pseudonocardiaceae; genus Lentzea. The sequence continues at coordinate 124 of JAVXWK010000271.1, forward strand.
GCACGATGGAACGGCCCTGCATGAACGCCAGCACGTCCGCCGGGCTCGTGACCCGGACACTGGCCGGGTTGCGGATGCCGGCGGCGGCGGTGACCTGACGCAGCAACGCCTTGTCCCGCATGATCTCCGCCGCGCCGAGCGTCGCGCCGGGCAGGCCGTAGCGTTCGGCGAGACGGGCCGCGAACGGGGTCGCGTACTCGATCGCCGGGATGACCGCCGCGGGATCGAGGTCGCGGTGTGCGTGGAAGAACTCGTCGGCCTTGCCCGGTGTGAGGTACTCCCACTCGATCAGGCCGCGGACGAACCCGACGCCCTCTATCTGCTCGCGCACGTGCCGCTTGCGGATCACGTCCGGTTCCTCGACGTAGATCACCGAGTCGTCCGGCTGGAACTCCGCGACCAGCCCGATCGTGACGCCGACGAAGCCGACGACGAGGACGGGCTTCACACCGCACCTCCGACGGGCTCTTCCTCCACCGATTTCTGGGCTTCCCGGACGCCGTACACCCCGAGCAGCCCCGCCACGCCGTTGACCAGCGCGATGACGATCCAGAACGCGCCGCCGAGGGAGTTGAACGTGAACACACCGAACAGCGGGCCGATCGCGGAGGCGAGCCCGATGACCGCCTGCATCGTGCCGATGTAGCGGGACTTGTACTCCCCCGGGAACTTCGCCGGGTGCGCGAACATCGTCGGCCCGGCGATCATCAGGCCGCTCACCGCGAACACCGCGCCGAGGATCACGAACGTCCCGGACTGGACGGCCAGCGCGTAGAGGACGAAGCCGAGCGAGTTCACCATGTGCCCGGCGAACACCGCGATGTGCTGGGGGATCTTGACGATGTACGACGTGATCTTCAGTTCGCACGTGATCAGCACGAGCGACGAGACCGTGAGCACCGCGCTGTAGAGGCTGGTCGGGTACTTGTCCGCGACGATCTCCAGCGGCAGTGCCGTGACCGACTGCGCGTAGGCGATCGTGCCGAGGAACACCGCGGCGAGGTAGGCGAGGTACTTGCGGTCGCCCAGCATCTTCGAGTACGCCTCGCGGGCGTCCACAGTGGACTTCTCCTCGGGCTCGTCTTCCGGAGCCGCGACGCGGGGCAGCAACGCGTACGCCAGCAGCCCGTAGAGCAGTGCCGTGGCGCCGTCGAGGTAGAAGAGCAGGTCCCAGTCGATCAGGATCAGGCCGGCGGCGATGAGCGGGGCCACCGCGGCGCCGGTGTTCAGCGCGATGCGCATCATCGAGAACGCCATCACCTGGTGCTCTTCCGGCATCAGGTCGCTGAGCAGCACCGCCGCGGCCGGCCGGTACGCCTGCGTCACGAGCCCCGCGAGACCCACGACCAGGAACAACGCCACCGGGATCGTGGCCACGAACGGGATCGACGCCACCAGCGGCGCGGACGCCAGCATGGCCGTCGTGATCGTCGTGCGCGGCCCGAACCGGTGCGTGAGCTCGCCGCCGAGCAGCGTGCCGAAGATCGACCCGACGCTGTACGCGGCGAGCGACAGACCGGCGATGCCGAGCGCGTCACCGCGGAAGGTCAGGTACAGCAGGATGAACGTCTGGACGAACGCGCCGAGCTGGTTGATCAGCACGCCGCCGAGGAGGTAGCGGACGGGTGTGGGAGTCGCTCGCAACGTGGCGAGGACTCCGCTGTTCTCGGACATCAGGCTGCCTCCTCAGGGGCATCAAGGACATCGACGATGGACATCAGGCCGCCTTCTCGAGAGCCCCGAGGGCTTCAACGATGTGCCCGGCCACCAGCGGTGCCGTGGCGAAACCGGACCCGCCGCAGGCCGCGCGTGCCCAGACGGCCGGGGCCACCTCGGTGAGCAGCGCGCCGCCCGTGACGGCGTCGGTGGTGTAGTGGCAGTGCTTGACCGCGACCACGGTGTATTTGTCCACATCGGACACAATGGACGCGGCGAGCAGGCGGTCGACCCACCTGTGATCGAGCTCGTCGCTGTCGACGGAGGCCACCTCGCGGCGCACGGCGTCGGAGCTGATCTTCAGCAGGGTGCCGTCGCCCGGTGGCAGCAGCCACGCCCGGCCGTCACGGCCGAGCCGTCCGGCACCAGGAGCGTTCTCCCACCACCTCATGAGCCGCTCGGGCGGCCGGAGGTAGATCATCGTCTGGCGGTGCACCCGCACCGGCACGTCGACCAGCTCGGTGGTCCAGGGGCCTTCGGCGACCAGCACCAGGTCGGCCGGGACGGTGGTGCCGCCCTCGACCTCGACCCGACCGGTGTCGACGGCGGTCACGCGGCTGTTGGGGCGCAACGACACCAGCGGGTGCTCGATCAGCCAGCGCACGGCGGCGACCAGCACGCGTTCGGCGAGCAGGACTCCGGCGTCGATCTCCAGCACTCCGGCCGTGTCATCGGCGAACACCAGATGCGGCAGCTTCTCCGGCTCCACCGTCTCGACGGGCAACCCGCACCTCGCCGCCTGCTCGGCCATCGCCGCGGCCTCGGCGCGCGGCCAGGCCGTGACGACGCCGACGCGGCGGTAGAACCTGGTGTCCAGCAAGGACTCCAGCTCCAGCCACCGCCGATGGGCGGCAATGCGGCCGAGGGTGGCGTCCACGTCGTCCGGGACGAACGTCCGGAGCGCGCGGTGCTGGTCGAACGACGTGGACACCGGACTGGGGATGCTGCGCCGGTCGAGCACTGTCACGCGGTGCCCGGCGAGCGCGCACTCGACCGCCGTGAGCAGACCGGTGACACCGGCCCCGACGACGACGACCCTGGCCATCACTCGGTCAGTTCGGGCAGTTGTCGGGGCGTGAACTCCTCCGCGTCGAACGTCGACGGGATCGTGGTGTCCCCCAGCGCCTTCGCCGCGAGGTCGGTCAGGATCGGCCCGGCACAGCGCAGGAACGTGTCGACCTCGTGGCAGAAGTCGCCCGCGTTCCCGGCCGTGAGCGGGAAGGAGTCCAGGCGGGCGAGCTGCTCGGTGAGCGTGAACGCCGCCGCCGTGACACTGAATCGCCGCACGTCGTAGGCGCCGGCGAACCGTTCCACCATGAGCCGCGCGGCGACGCGGGACCGTTCCGAGACCGGCAACGGCGTCGACCCGAGCGCGTTCACCTTCGCCGCGATCCGGTTCCACGGCGCGACCAGCCGGGACGACGTCACCTCTGCCATCGCGGCACGGGTGAAGTTCGTGCGCTGGAACTCCGGGCTGGTCGAGGCGAGGTAGAACCGGATGAGGTCGCGCGGCACGCCCTCGTCCAGCAGCTCCTGGCCGGTCATGAGATGGCCGCGGCTGGTCGAGAACTTGTCGTTCTCCAGCTCGTAGAACTCGTTGGTGACGAACTGCTCGGGCAACACGTACTGCTCCAGTGCCAACAGCATCGCGACACCCGCGACGGCGAACGCGAAACCCGCGTCCGAGCCGAAGAAGTACACGACCTCGGTGTCGGCGAACCACAGCTGGTCGTCGCTCTCCAGCACCTCACCACGAGCCTGGGCCGCCAGAGCCGAGGCGTGGATGCTCCAGGTGATCGTCTCGGTGTCCGAGTAGAAGACCTGCCCGGCCACCTCGGGGAACGGCGCCGGGATGCCCCAGGAGATCGGCAGCGTGACCGGGTAGTCCGGCAGCGGACGCGCCAGCATCTCCTCGATCATCCGGGCCAGGCGAGGCCGCAACGTCGGCGCGTGCCGGGCGAAGAACTCCTCCAGCCCCGTCCGGTACTCCTCGACCGGCAGGACGAGCACCTTCTCCTCGCGCAGCTCGACCGGGTCCGACGGGTCCAATGTGGACTTCGGGTTTACGAGCTCACCGGAGGCGATCCAGTGGCCGCAGCCCTCGCACAACCCGGCGCAGCCGTCGGTCAGGCACACCGGGCAGCCGCCGCGCACGTACGCGTCGGTGAGGAACTCCCCCGTGCGCGGCGAGTACGGGAACTTCACCGCCCGCAGCCGCAGCTTGCCCGCGCTGTGCAGGCGGTCGAAGAACGTGACGACGGTCTTGACGTACCGCTCGTCGAACCGCACGAACCCGTCCGGCTGGATGTCCATCGCGGCGAGCGACGTCTCGACCTGTCCCGCCGACTTCTCGCGCAGGTCCTCTGGCTTCACACCGAGGCGGCCTGCGGTGGTGACGATGTAGTTCTGCGTGGAGTGGATGCCGGTGCCGAACAGCACGTCGCACCCGGCGGCACGGGCATACCGCGCGCAGATGTCCGCGGCGAGGAACGGTCCGGCGAGGTGGCCGAGGTGCAGGTCGCCGTTCGCCGTCGGGCCGGGGGCGATCACGAGAAGCTTGCTCATCAGGCGGTCCTCAGCTCGGCGGTGCGACGGGCGAGCAGGTCGTTGACGATGTCCTGCGAGCGATGTGCGAGGACGCTGATCAGCGAGTCGGACATGCCGTGCGTCTTCTCGTTGACGCCCTGCAGGTACAGCGCGCCCCACGCGGCGTCGCCGATGTCGACGCGGTACTGGCGGCTGACGGCGATGTCGTCCAGGCCGAGCCGAGCGGCCAGATCCCGTGCCATCGCTGGCATCCGCTGGTCGTAGCCAGTGCCGAGCACCACGAGGTCGCAACGCACCGGCTCGACCTTGCCGGTCCTGCGGTCGTGCAGGTCGAGCACGATCTCGTCGCCGTCCGTGCGAGCGCCCGACACCTCGGTCATCGAGCGGACGCTGGAACGCTGTGGCCCCAACGCCTTCTGCTGGTACAGCATCGTGTAGAGCTCGTCGAGGAACGGCGGCGCGAGGCCCGCGTAGTTCGCGAACCGCATCTCGTCGAGGATCTGCGCGCGCACCTCTTCCGGCGTGTCGTAGAACTCGTCCACATAGGACGGGAAGAACGCCTCGTTGATGAACTTGCTGGTCTGGTAGTTCTGCAGGCCGATCGACCGCACCACCATGGTGACCTGGCTGTCGGGCAGGTCACCGTGCAGCGCGTAGAACATCTCGGCGGCGCTCTGCGCACCACCCACCACGACGGCGTGCAGCGGCCGGTCCTTCGGCACGTCACCGATTCGGTGCAGGTACTGCGAGCTGTGCACGACCTTCTCGGCGGGCAGATCCGCGAACACCGCGGGCACGTGCGGGTCGCGGCCACCGCCGACGACCAGGTCGCGGCACCGGATCACGTCGCCGTTCGCGAGCGTCACGGTCCACCCGGTGATCGTGCCGTCCGCACCGCGCACGGGCTCGATCCGCTGCGCACGAGCGTTGTAGCGCACCTGGACACGGTCCAAAGAGGACGCGACCCACTGCAGGTAGTCGGACATCTCCCAGCGGTACGGGTGGAAGGTGCCGAGGTTCACGAACTCGTCGAGGCGGCCCTGGTCGTACAGGAAGCTCAGGAACGAGAACCGGCTGGTCGGGTTGCGCAAGGTCACGAGGTCCTTGAGG